>JBCCPW010000311.1:0-4986 GCA_039024735.1 Bacteroidota bacterium | reverse complement strand
GAGCAGATGCTCGGCCGTGGCATCAACAGCTTCCAACTCGCCTTCCGCGATGGTCGCTGGTGGATCGTCGCGGCGGCCTGGGACGAGGAGGTCGGTGCGGGTCCGATCCCGCCCGAGTTCCGCGCCTCGGCGGAGTGAGGTCGATCGCCTGGCTCCTGGCCCTCGCGCTGGGAGCCTGCGCGAGTCCGCCTCCGGCGGGGGACACGGTTCTCACCGTTGACCTCATGCGGACGCTTCCGGGCGAGCAGGCGGACTACCTCCGGTTCATCGAGACGAACTGGGCGGTGGCCCGCGCGGAGGTCGCTCGCCAAGGCGACGTGGTCGGGTACGAGGTCCTCGCCCGCGAGCCGGACGGCGAGCACTGGGACGTGATGCTCATCACAGAGTATGCCTCGCGCGACGCGTACGAGCGTCGCGAGGCGACCTTCGGCGCGCTGTTCGAGCGTCCGGCGTTCCAGATGAAACCGGTCAACGGGAAGGGGCCGCGCGACATGGCCGAGTTCGTCGGGACCTCCACGGCGGCCAGTCGGCAAGTGCTGGGCACGCGCTGACTCGATCCGCCTCGGTACCGAGGCGGAAGGCATCGCGATCTTGCGTGCGATGCGCCGCCCGTTCCTCACCGCTCGCTGGGAGAGCCTCCTGCTGCTCAACTACGCCGTCCCGCCGGAGGCGCTCGCGGCTCGTGTGCCCGCCGGAACCACGCTCGATCTCTGGCAGGGCGAGGCGCTCGTGAGCGTGGTGGGCTTCATGATGCGCAACGTGCGCGTGCTTGGGGTGCCCGTGCCGTTCCACCGGACCTTCGAGGAGGTCAACCTCCGCTTCTACGTCGTCCGCGAGACGCCGGACGGCGAGACGCGACGCGGCGTTGTCTTCGTCCGTGAGTTGGTCCCGAGACGGGCCATCGCAGCGGTGGCGCGGCTGGCGTACAACGAGCCGTACGCTGCCGTCCCGATGGAGCACGCGATCTCGCTGTCCCCACTCACCGGAGGTACGGTCTCGTACGGCTGGCAGCACGCGGGCGTGGAGTTCGCCCTCCGCGCCGACGCCACGGGCCCCGCCGTGCAGAGCGCGCCCGGATCCGAATCCGCCTTCATCACCGAGCACTACTGGGGCTACACGCGCCAGCGCGATGGCGGCACCATCGAATACGAGGTGACCCACCCCACGTGGGACGCGTGGGACGTGCCCAGCGCGACCCTCACCGGAGTCACCTCGGCACTGTACGGCCCGGAGTTCGCGGAGGTGCTCGCGGGACCGCCGCGCTCGGCGTTCCTGGCCGTCGGCAGCGAGGTGGCGGTGTACCCCGGTCGGCGGATCGTGTGACGCGCTCCGCCTCGGTCCGTCCGCCTCGGTACCGAGGCGACACCGAGGCGGGCCTAGAAGATCGCGCCCACCCGGCCGGGCACGACGACCGTGATCCGGTCCGACCCGACGACGATTCCCGGATTGATCTCGAAGTAGATCGAGGTCTCCGAGAGCGGGATCGTGGTGCCGAACCCGCCGTGAAACGTCGGTCCGCCGCCGCCGCCAGAGAGCGGCAGGAAGGCGCCGAACCCTCCGAGCACGTAGTTGCCGCCCTTCGGAAGCGTCACGATCAGCGAGGCCTGCGGCGTGAGCGAGAGCGCGGCACTGCCCGCGAGGCTGGCTGAGATGCCCAACCCGGCCGCAGCGGACAGGTCTGTGTTGATGGGAAGGGCCGCACGTCCCCGAATGCCGAGCCCGAGTCCGGGGTCCACGTCTCCCGCGCGCACGGGAATCACGAGAGCGTCCAGGCCGATGCCGATGCGGGCGGGCGACGACTGCGCCTGAGCAGGCGCGAGGACAAGGAAGGCGGCGAGCAGGCCGAGGACGTGACGCATCGGAGGCGAGAAGAGACGGCCGAACCTAGCACGGGGCGCCCCGCTTCGCGCAACCGCATCGTCACGTCGCCGTAGCGGCGCGATCCCCCCGAGCGTCCCGCCATGGAGCCCTTCTTCGCCTTCCTGATCGTCCTGACCCTCTTCGTCCTCGCGCCGATGGCTGTGTTTCGCGGGATCCGAGGGTTGCGCGATTCCAACTCCGGCCGTGCGTCCGAGGGCAGCGCGATCCGCCGCAGCGACCTCCAGGCCATGATCGACGACGCAGTGATCGAGGCGACGGCTCCCCTCATCGCCCGCCTCGATGAACTGGAACACGAGCTGCTGATGGGCGAGGGACGGATCTCTCCCGACGTCCTCGCCGATGCTCTGGACGATCCAGATGCCGACACCGAGGCGAACCACCGGACGACCTCGCGCTCGGCTCGCGTCTCGTGACATCGAATCCTGGAGCCTCCTGAAGGTCCGCAGCGGCAGGACGACGGACGACGCCTCACCCTTGGTCCTCAAGAGACCGGAGGCCCCGCACGTCTCCCGGACGGGACAACCCGATTGGAATCGGTCACCCGCCTCGGTGAGTGCGGCGCCCGGCCATCTCGGCCGCGAGGCGGACCGCCTCGGTGAAGCTCCCGGCGTCCGCGAGGCCCTGGCCCGCGATGTCGAACGCGGTCCCGTGGTCCGGGCTCGTCCGCACGATGGGCAGGCCGAGCGTGAGGTTGACGCCGCCGCCCATCGCGAGGGCCTTGAACGGCGCGAGGCCCTGATCGTGGTACATCGCGAGGACGGCGTCCGCGCGCGCCCACGACCCGCGCCCGAAGAACGCATCGGCCGGGAACGGGCCCGTCGCGTCGATGCCCGCCTCGCGGGCTGCCTCGATGGCGGGCGCGACGGTCTCCAGGTCGTCCATCCCGATCACGCCACCGTCGCTCGCGTGCGGGTTGAGGCCAAGCACGGCGATCCGCGGGTGATCGATGCCGAGGCGTTCGCGTAGGCCCCGATTCAGCGTGCCGAGCACGGACCCGAGGCGGGCGGGGGTGATCAGATCGGCCACGCGGCGGACAGGCTCGTGGATCGTCGCGAGGGCGACCCGGAGCGGTCCGGCACCGAGGCGGGCGGCGAGCACCATCACGACGGCCTCCGCCTCGGTGCGGCGCTGAAGAAACTCAGTGTGGCCCGGAAAGTCGGCGCCTGCCAGCGCGATGGCCTCCTTCGAGATCGGGGCGGTCACCATCCCGTCGGCCTCGCCCGCGAGGCACGCGTCGCAGGCCCGCGCGATGGCGCGGAGGGCGTGCTCACCGTTGGCTGCTGTCGTGCGGCCCCACTCGAACGCGTCGCCGCCTGTGTCGATGACGCCGAGCGCGCCCGAGGACGGGAGCTCCGCACACGACGACACGATGGCGACCGGTCCCAACCCGAGGGCCTCGGCTTGCTCTTGCAGAATGGACGCGGGGCCGACGGCCACGAGGCGCGCACGAGCCGTCAGGTCCTCGTCACGAGCAGTGCGAAGCACGATCTCCGGCCCGATCCCGCCGGGATCGCCGAGGCTGAGCGCGAGCGTCGGGAGAGGCACGGCGGCTAGAGCGGGACGCAGGTGAGCGTGGCCTCCGGCGCCACCTCGCGGGTGCCCAGGTCCAGGCGCTGCATCTCCACGATGCCGACCACCACGCCATTCTCGACGAACTCCGCGCCCTGCGGGCAGTCCGCGCCCTTGAGCCCGGACATCGTGGTCGCCTCGCGGACCAGCGACCCGAAGCGGAGCACGCCGTCTTCGATCTCGACCGGGTCCTCGTAGGGCGCGTCCAGCACGACCGCGTCGCCGTTCGCGAGGTCCAGCGCGACGATGCGGCGTCCGAACTCTCCGCTCGCGCGGTCGAGCAGGAGCACGTCGCCCTCGACGCCCGAGAAGGTGTCCGCCTCGGTGTCGTCGGTGACGGCTCGCGAGGCGGAATCACAGAGGTCTCGCGCGATGGCCCCCTCGGTTCTCGCCGCGATGCGCACGTCGTCGCCGCGCGGCTCCCCGTCCGTCCCGATGGGCTCCACCCGGACGACGTGCTGCTCGTAGACGTAGCACACGCTGCCGCCGTCGAGGACCAGCGCCGTCTCGGGCGCTGTCGCGCCGATGAAGCCGGGGGCAGCCCCTTGGATCACGCCGTCGTCCGCCGCGCTCATGTCGGCGGGAAGCTCGGACGTGACGACCGGAGGGCCGTCGCCGTCGGGATCGGGGGCGTCGGGGCCTTCGCGACAGGCACCGAGGAGGAGGCCGAGGGCCAGAACGGGAAAAAGGCGGGACATGGTGGGGTGGGGCTGAGGAAGGGCTACGCCTGGAGGGAAGGCTCCTTCGCCGACCGGCGCCAGGGATGCGGCGGTCGGTTCGTGCGAGGGGCGCGGCGCAGACGAATCTGAACGTTCGGTGCGTCAAGTCTGTGTCACGCCGCCTCGGTCACTCGGTGGGATCCTCGGTTAGGCGCGTCAGGAGGTCGAGCAGGAGGCGGACGCCGAAGCCAGTGCCGCCCTTCGGGCGGTACCCGTAGGCAGCATCCAGGAAGGCCGGACGGGCGATGTCGAGGTGGAGGAACGGGTAGGCGGGCTCGCCCTCGTCGTCGCGCGTGAAGTGCTCCAGGAACGCGGCGGCGGTGATCGTCCCGGCCATCCGTCCGCCGACGTTTTTCAGATCGGCCACGTCGCTCTTGAGTTGGTCCTTGTAGTGCGGCAGGAGCGGGAGCGGCCACGCGAGGTCTCCGGTGGCGTCGCCCGCGCGAACAGTGAGGTCGCGGAGGCGGTCGGCGTGCTCGTCCTCGCGCGTGACCACGGCCGCCACGCGGTCTCCGAGCGCGACGCCCTGCGCGCCCGTGAGGGTCGCGACCGAGACACCGAGGCGGGGCGTGTACGACCGTGCGAGCGAGAGGCCGTCGGCGAGGAGCATCCGGCCCTCGGCGTCGGTGTTGAGCACCTCAACGGTCGCGCCGGAGTGCATGTGGATCACGTCGCCCGGGACGTACGCCCGGACGCCCGGCCGGTTGTCGGACATGGGGATGAGGGCGATCACACGGAGTGGCGTGCGAAGGCTCGCGAGGCCGAGCATCGCGCCGTAGACCGCCGCGCCGCCGCCCATGTCGGCCTTCATCTTGTC
>JBCCPW010000310.1:0-5004 GCA_039024735.1 Bacteroidota bacterium | reverse complement strand
GCTCACGCTGAAGCTGCACACGCCGCGAGGCGATCTCCCGGGTCTCGCGCTCGTCGTCCAGCACGACCAGACGGTCGCCCACCTCGGGCGCGTCGTTCATGCCGAGGATCTGCACAGGCGTGCTCGGCCCGGCCACCTCCACACGGTTGTCGCGCTCGTCGAACATTGCTCGGACACGGCCATAGGTCATGCCGCACACGAACGTGTCGCCGATTTCCAACGTGCCGGTCTGCACGAGGACGGTTGCCACCACGCCTCGTCCCTTGTCGAGTTGGGCCTCGATGACGGCGCCCACGGCGTTGCGGTCAGGCTCGGCCTGGAGTTCCATCAGGTCGCTCTCGATGAGCACCTTCTCCAGGAGGTCGTCCACGCCCTCGCCCGTGATGGCGGAGACGAACTGGCACTGCACCTCGCCGCCGTACTGCTCCACCTGCACGCCCTGCTCCGCGAGCTGAGACATGATCAGGTCCGGGTTGGCCTGCTCGCGGTCGATCTTGTTGATCGCGACGACGATGGGCACCTCGGCTGCCTGCGCGTGGTTGATCGCCTCGATGGTCTGGGGCATCACACGGTCGTCCGCCGCCACGACGAGGATCACGAGGTCGGTCACCTGCGCACCTCGGGCGCGCATGGCGGTGAACGCTTCGTGGCCCGGCGTGTCAAGGAAGGTCAACTCCCGGTCGTTCTTGAGCGTGACCTCGTAGGCGCCGATGTGCTGGGTGATCCCTCCGGCCTCGCCCGCGACGACGTTCGCCTCGCGGATGTAGTCCAGCAAGGAGGTCTTGCCGTGGTCGACGTGGCCCATGATGGTGACCACCGCCGAGCGCGTCTCCAGGGCGTCCGGGTCGTCTTCCTCCACGATGTCTAGGACCTCCTCGTCCTCGTTCATGAACTCGACCTCGTAGTCGAACTCGTCGGCGAGGAGTGTGATCTGGTCCGCGTCGAGGCGCTGATTGATGGAGAACATCATCCCCATCGCGAAGCCCTTCGAAATGACCTCGGCCACGTTGACGCGCATCGCCTCGGCGAGATCTCCGGTAGATATGAACTCCATCACGCGGAGGACGCTCGCCTGCTCGGCGCGCATCTGCTCGGCGAGTTCGCGCTGGGCGGCCCGTTCGTCGCGGCGGGCGCGGCGGCGCTTCTGGCGGGTCCGCTTGCCACCCGACGACTGGAGCGTCTTCTGGAGATTCTTCTCCACCTCGGCCTGATCCACCTCGGGTCGGCCCTTCTTGCCCTTCTTGCCGCGCTTGCTGCGCGAAGAACCAGACTGCGAGGGCGCATCGGAGGCGGCTTCCGCCTTCTTCTTGCGCTTGCGCTTGCGGCCGGAGTCGAGGCCGGACAGGTCGATCTTGCCGAGGACCTTGGGACCGGACAACTCGTAGCGGTCGGCCCGGACGATGCCTTCGGCGTCAGCAGCGGGGACGGGCTCCTCTGCATCGAGCGTGGGCGTCTCGGTGGCCTCGGAGTCGTCCGACGCGTCGGCCTCGTCTGCGACCGCCTCGGTGACGGGCGCCTCGGTGACGGGCGCTTCCTCCGCCTCGGTCGCGTCGTCGGTGGACTCCGCGACCGGCTCGGCAGGGGTCTCCACCGAGGCGGGCTCGGCCGGTTCGGGCTCAGGCTCGGCGGGCACTTCGGCGACAGGCTCTGCGACCGGCTCGGGGATGTCTGCCGCGGGCTCGGCAGGCGCGACGGGCTCTGGCTCGGGCTCCGCCGGGACCTCCACGACGGGCTCGGCCTCGGCAGGCGTCTCCGGCTCGGCGGCCTCGGGCTCCACCAGAGTCTCCGTGGAGACACGATCCGGCTCGTCCTCGGCGGCGGCCTCCTTGGCCGCAAGTTGCTCGCGACGCTCCCGGACGCGGGCTTTCGCGTCGGCGTCGTCGGAGTACGCCTCGATGAGCGAGTCGTACATGTCCGGCGAGAGCTTCGCGTTGGGGTCGCCAGCGGTGAGCTTGTCGTCCAGGGTGAACGCCTTCTCGTGAAGGTGCTCGACGACAGTCTCCGCGGCGATGTTGAGCTCGCGGAGGGCCTTGAACAGGCGGACGCTCTTGGGCTTGTTCGACCTCGGGCGGCGCGTGGGCATGCAGGGGGTGGGGTGATGGTGAGCCTCTCGGCTCGAAAGTCGGACGGCGGGTGGATGCTACGCCGCAGGTTCGGTCTCCGGCTCTTCGGATGGATCCGCCGAGGCGGACTCGGCCGGTTCGGCGACCGGTTCGGGGGTCACGTCGTTGGATCCGTCCACCGAGGCGGGATCATCGCCGGACGCCTCGATCGCGGGCTCCGCCTCGGTGGACGGGGTCTCGTCGGCTAGGGTCTCAGCGGCAGGCTCGTCTGCTGACGCAGCCGCCTCGGCGGCCTCCGCTTCGTTCTGTGCCGCGAGGGCTTCGGCCGCCTCATCGGAGAACTCGGCCTCCATGAGGAGGTGGATCTTCTTCGCCTGGATCTCCTCCAGGCCGGTACGGCGGGCGAGTTCAGACGGCTGGAGTTCCAGCACCGCCTTGGCGGTGTCGCACCCGATGTCCTTCAGCTTCTGGATGATCGGCGCCGGGATGGCATCGCGGAACTCGTCGATGTCCACGTCCTCCTCGTCGTCCTTGATGTCACGGTAGACATCGAGTTCGTACGTGGTGAGCATGGACGCGAGGCGGATGTTCTGACCGCCTCGGCCGATGGCCATCGAGACCTCGTCGGCTGGGACGGTGACGCGGGCCCGAGGCGGGACGAGATCGTCGTTGAGTTCCACCTCCAGGGGGTTGGCGGGCTGGAGCGAGCGGCGGATGAGCTCGATGGGGTTCTCCGTCCACGGTACCACGTCGATGTTTTCGCCGCCGAGTTCGCGGACGACCGCGTGGATACGGGAGCCCTTCACGCCGACGCACGCGCCGACGGGGTCCACCCGCTCGTCGTGGGAGATGACACCCATCTTGGCCCTCTCGCCGGGCAGGCGGACGACCTTCTTGATCTCGATGATGCCATCGTAGATCTCGGGCACTTCCAATTCGAACAGCCGCTCCACGAAGACCGGCGCCGTGCGCGAGATGATGACCTGCGGGCTCGCCCCCGCGTCGCGGATGACTTCCTTGACGACCGCACGGAGCATGTCGCCCTTGCGATAGCGATCCTTTCCGATCTGCTCGTCACGGGGCAGCACGAGCTCCGTCTTGTTGTGGAGCACGAGCACCTCACGGCGGCGCGTCTGGTAGATCTCGCCGACGATGATCTCGCCAACGAGTTCGCTGTACTCGCGGAAGATGTTCTCCTTCTCGATGTCGCGAATCTTCTGGCGGAAGGTCTGAAGTGCGGTCTGCACCGCACGCCGCCCGAAGTCCTCGATCTTGATCGTCTCCGCGACCTCGTCTTCCACCTCGTAGTCGTCCTCGATGGCGAGGGCGTCTGAGATCTCGATCTGCGTCACGGGGTCCTCCAGGTCGTAGTCCTCCACCACCTCGCGGACGTGGAGAATCTGGATGTCGCCGTTGTCCGGGTTGAGAATGACCTGGAACGCCTCCGGGTCGTCTGCACCGAAGCGCTTCTTGATCATCGCGCGGAACACGTCCTCCATGATGACCTGGAGGGTGTCGCGGTCGATGTCCTTCTCGCGCGCGATCTCAGCGAAGGAGGAAACGAGGACTGTGGATTGCATAGGGTGGGTTCGAAGAGGCGCCTCGCGGGGCGACTGTAGCGGGGTCGGACGGAGGCGCCCTACCAGGGCAAGAGAACGTTGGCGGTCTGGATGTCGGCGTGGCGGATGGTCTGCGGGTCGCCGGTGCCGGGCGCGACCGTGACCGCCTCGGGGGTCGCGTCCGCCAATTCGCCCTCGATGGCATCGCCCGAGGCGAGCCCGAGGCGGACGCTCCGTCCGACGTGGCGGCGGAACTGGCGTGGATCGGTCAGCGGCCGATCGAGGCCGGGGCTGGACACATCGAGGCGGTATTTCCCGTCGATCACATCCTCCGCGTCGAGCGCAAAGCCCAACTGGCGCGACACGTCCGCGAGGACATCGAGGTCGGCGCCCGTTCCCGGCTCGGCCTCGCGGTCGAGGAACACCTCCACCACCCGACTCCCCTTCCAGCCACGGACGGACACGTCCACGAGGAAGAGGTCCGTGCCCTCGATCACCTCGTCGGTGAGGGCGCGGACGCGAGCGTCGACAGGATCAGGAGGCGTGGAGCTGGTCACGTGGGAACCGCGACAGAGGCCGCGGCAAAGTGGGGGCAGACGGAAAGCGCCCGTTCTCGGAACGGGCGCTGCGGGGCGCGTCGGGCGGGGCTCGGACCCTCGCGACGGCCGATCTCAACGGGTGCTCCGGGGAGCGCGGTCAAGGTACGGCGCGGTCAACGGACTCCGCAATCACGCGAACGTCATGTGAGCCGCTCGAGAACCCTCCGGATGCGCTTCCGACCCGTTGTTTTGATTGCAATAACAGTCTTCTGCCGTCCTTCACTCTGCCGGTCGGTCGCGGGGCGGTGACCCCGCCTCGGTACCGAGGCGGGGGGAGTCGGCGGTCAGGAGCGGAAGTAGGTTCGGATGTCCTCCCGTCCCGCCCGATGCGCCGCCTCCTCCCTATCCTCGTCCTGCTCACGACCGCCGCCGCCGTCGCGCAGCCTCAGGTGCCCCTCGCCACCCCGTACGCCATCGAGGGGACCACCGCCTACGACCCGGCCATCCCGACGCCCCAGGACGTGCTGGGCTACACCATCGGCGAGCGACACACACGGCCCGACGAAGTGGTCCGCTACGTGGAGGCCGTGGCAGAGGCATCGCCACGTGTCACGATGGACACTCCCGGGCGCGTCGCTCAGGTGGAGGTTGGCCTCGCGAAGCGCACCGAGGCGGGCGTGGTTGGCCTCGCTCGTCACGATGGCGTGGACCAGGCGCCGCCCCTCGTACGTTGTCCCGTGAATGCCCATCGTGACACGTGGCGATGCCTCTGCCACGGCCTCCACGTAGCGGACCACTTCGTCGGGCCGTGTGTGTCGCTCGCCGATGGTGTAGCCCAGCACG
>JBCCPW010000309.1:0-5006 GCA_039024735.1 Bacteroidota bacterium | reverse complement strand
TCCCGGATAGCGTCCCGTGCATGACCATCAACAAGGTCTGCGGCTCCGGCATGAAGGCCGTCATGCTCGCCGACCAGTCCATCCGCGCGGGCGACACCGAGGTGGTCGTGGCCGGGGGCATGGAGAACATGTCCAAGGCGCCGTTCCTGCTGGACAAGGCCCGCACCGGCTACGGCTACGGCAACGGCACGCTCATCGACGCGCTCTTCCACGACGGCCTCCGCGACGCCTACGACGGCAACGCGATGGGCGTCGCGGCAGACCTCTGCGGCGAGACGTGCAACGTGCCGCGCGACCGCCAGGACGCTTTCTCCATCGAGAGCTACACCCGCGCCCAGGGGAGCATGACCAACGGTCGCTTCGCGCAGGAGATCGTGCCGGTGACCATCACCGGCCGCAAGGGCGACACGGTGGTGGACACCGACGAGGAGCCGCCGCGCACCAACTTCGACAAGATCCCGACCCTCCGGCCGGTGTTCACCAAGGACGGCACGGTCACGGCCGCCAACGCGAGCACCATCAACGACGGCGCTGCCGCGCTGGTGGTGGCTTCCGAGGCATGGGCCGAGGCCAACGGCAAGACGCCGATGGCGCGGATCGTTGCCACGGCGCAGCACAGCCAGAAGCCCGTCGAGTTCACGACAGCACCCATCGGGGCCATCGAGAAGGTGCTGGACAAGGCGGGCCTCACGCTGGACGACATCGACCTGTTCGAGATCAACGAGGCGTTCGCGGTCGTCGCGCTGGCTGCGCAGGACGCCCTCGGCATCCCGCACGAGAAGCTCAACGTGCGTGGCGGGTCGGTCGCGGTGGGTCACCCCATCGGCGCCAGCGGCGCGCGCATCCTCACCACGCTGCTCTTCGCGATGGAGGAGCAGGGGGCCCGCTACGGCCTCGCGGCGATCTGCATCGGCGGCGGCGAGGCCACCGCGATGATCGTGGAGCGCACCGCCTAACCGGCGGCCGTTCCCGCCTCGGTGCGCCGACGACCGAACCGAGGCGGGCAACGGCCCTATCCTGCGTGCCTGTCGCTCCCCCTGGATCTCGTGCACCGCCTCGCTCTCGTCTCTCTCCTGCTGCTCACCGGCTGCGTGTCCTCGCGCGTGGAGTTCACCACGCGCCCCTCGGATGTCTCGATGCCCGCGTCTGAGATCCAGGCGGGTCAGGCGCTGTTTCCCATGGTGGAGGCCGGGCAATGGGGGTACATGGACCGCACCGGGCAGGTCGTGATCTCGCCCCTGTACGACTTCGCGAGCGACTTCTCGGAGGGGCTCGCGGCGGTCCGAGTAGGCAACGAGTGGGGCTACATCGCGCCCGACAGCCGGTGGGTGGTGCGGCCTCAGTACACGCAGGCAAGCGCGTACTCCGACGGGAGGGCCCGGGTCGCCGTTGGGACCGGAGCCGACCGGCGCTTCGGCTACCTCGACGTTGCGGGCCAGGAGGTCGTGGAGACTGCCCTGCCCTTCGCGCTGGACTACACCGAGGGCCTCGCGTTGGTGCGCCTGACGGAAGACCGCCGAACGGCCTTTCAACGCTTCCTGGTCCGCGTCGGGGCGCTCGATGAAGCCTCGGGGCTGGTGTTCCTCACCACGGATGGCACGGTCGCGTTCGAGGTCCCGGGAGAGTCGGCGGCCTCGTTCGCCGGCGGGCGGGCGCCGTTCGAGCGCGACCGGGGGTGGTTCCGGTCCAGTGCGTGGGGCTACGTGGACGCCACCGGCACCATCGTGGTGGCGCCTACACTGGATGGACCCGCGTTCCGCTACAGCGATGGCCTCGCGCGAGTCGGGCGCGAGGGGCGCATGGGCTTCGTCAACCGCGAGGGCACCTTTGTCATCGAGCCCGTCTACCCTCTCGCGCTGCCGTTCTCCGACGGGCGCGCGGCGGTTCAAGACGAGGACGGCCGCTGGGGCTTCATCGACGCGACCGGCGCCGAGGTCGTCCCGCCTCGGTTCCGGGCCGCCCGGTCGTTCACCTCTGGGCTGGCCGCTGTCCAGACCGAGACCGGCTGGGGCTACATCGACGCAACCGGTACGCTCGTCGTCGATGCGACCTACACGACTGCGGAGCCCTTCCGCAACGGCCTCGCGCGGGTCTACGAGAACCGCCTCCTCCGCTACATCGACACGGACGGCTCCACGGTTTGGGCGCAGCCGTAGCGGATTCCGACTGATCTCTCGTACAGACGTCACGCTGTGGCGTCTGTACCTCGCCACGGCGAGGCGCTTTCCCCTCTCTTCTTTCCCCTTCCCTCTCCCACATGAACGTCACCGTCATCGGCGCGGGCACCATGGGCAACGGCATCGCCCACGTCTTCGCGCAGCACGGCCACGCCGTCACCCTCGTGGACCTGAGCGCGGACGCCCTGGACCGCGCCCGCGCCACCATCGACAAGAACCTGGGCCGCCAGGTCAAGAAGGACCTCCTCACCGAGGCGGAGAAGGGCGAGACGCTGGGCCGCATCGCGCTCCAGACCGACCTCGCCGTCGGCGTCACCGAGGCGGAGCTCGTCGTGGAGGCCGCGACGGAGGACGCGCGCCTCAAGGCCACCATCTTCGAGCAGATCGATGAGAACGCGCAGGAGGGGTGCATCCTCGCGAGCAACACGTCGTCCATCTCCATCACGCAGATCGCGGGCGCCACGGCGCGGCCGGATCGGGTGATCGGGATGCACTTCTTCAACCCGGTCCCGGTGATGACACTGGTGGAGGTGGTGCGGGGGCTGGCGACGAGTGACGCCACCTACGAGACTGTCCGCGACCTCGCCGAAAACCTCGGCAAGGTGCCCGTGGAGGTCAACGACGCGCCGGGCTTCGTGAGCAACCGCGTGCTCATGCCGATGATCAACGAGGCCATCTTCTGCGTCCACGAGGGCGTGGCGACGCCCGAGGCGGTGGACACGGTCATGAAGCTGGGCATGGCGCACCCCATGGGCCCGCTCGTCCTGGCGGACTTCATCGGGCTGGATGTGTGCCTCTCGATTCTGGAGGTGCTCCATCGCGAACTCGGCGAGGACAAGTACCGCCCGTGCCCGCTGCTGCGCAAGATGGTCGCCGCCGGGCGCCTCGGCCGCAAGTCCGGCCACGGCTTCTACGACTACTCGGCGTAGCGCTTCTCGCGAGTCGAGGCCCCCGCCTCGGTGGCCTGTAGGAGCAGGCCCGGTCGTGCCGGTACCGAGGCGGGGTCCCGGCTCGTCCCCAGGCGACCGGGAAGAAGGGGATCGTGACTCCGCGTCGCCGAGGCAGCGTCCTGGCAGGTACAGAAAGGGACAGCCCGTCGCGGTACTGTTGCGACGGGGAACTTCGCGTCACCGATTCCGACAGGATGGCGACGGCGTTGGGGCTCGGGATGCTCTCGCGCGAGACAGTGACGGTGCTCCCTGTCCGCCTCGGTAGTGCCCAGGGGGGCACCGAGGCGGGGTGGGCGATGAGGGATTCGAACCCCCGCACAGTGCGTGTAAGGCACATGCTCTAAACCTCTGAGCTAATCGCCCCAACCGAGGTAAGACCGCGGAGCGGGAAAGGCACGCGGCCTCCTCTGCCCTGACCTCCACGTTCCGACATCGAAAGAGCGGGAAACGGGACTCGAACCCGCGACCCTCAGCTTGGGAAGCTGATGCTCTACCACCTGAGCTATTCCCGCTAGTGCCCCTTGAGAAGGGGCCCCGAAGGTACGATCCGCCTCGGGAGGCGGTCAACTCACACAGACGCCGGGAAGTCAACCTCGCTTCACGGAGACACGAAGAGGGCACGGTATCTTCTGTGCCAGCCGTCCGCCCGGCACCTCGCCGAGGCGACGGCTTTTTTTCGGAGGGCACAGCCCGTGGCATCGTCTGCGCCGCGTGCCTGCCCGCAGACACCCCACCGATGAAGCGCACCTACCAGCCCAGCCGCCGCAAGCGCGCCAACAAGCACGGCTTCCGCTCCCGCATGGCCTCCAAGAACGGCCGAGGCGTGATCGCCCGGCGCCGCGCCAAAGGCCGCCACAAGCTCACCGTCAGCGACAGCAAGCCCGGCAAGTAGAGCACACCGTTGGTGTGTCCCCGCGCCGCTGGCCCCTGAGGACCCCCCGCCTCGGTGACGAGATGGACCGCCCACCGGACCATCCGCGCGCGTTTCCTCGCGAGCGCCGCCTCAAGCGTCGGGACCTCCTGCGTCCGCTCTTCGACCGGCACGCGCCCGATCGGGAGAGTCTCGCCGTGGGCGTCGTCCGGCTCGCGTGGCGACTCGTTCCCCGCGAGGCCACCGGGCAGAACGTCCCGTTTCAGGTCGGCTTCGCCCCAGGGCGCCGGGCACGCACGAACGCCGGGCGCACCCGGCTCCGGCGTCACCTGCGCGAGACCTTCCGGCGGCACCAGCACGGCCTCCTCCGCGCGATGGCTTCGCGGCCTCACGAGGCACTCACGCTGATGATTCTCTTTCGAGGGCACGAGGACACCGCGTCCGCCGATCTTCGTCGCGACCTTCCTCGCGCGCTGGACCGGCTCGTCGCCCGCCTCGGTGAGCGCACCCCCGGCAGCGACACCCCGTAGCGCGCCCGCTCCCCCATCCCAACCTCCGTGGAACAACAGGGCCTCGACCGCAGCACCGTCATCGGCATCCTGCTGATCTCGCTCATCCTCCTCGTCTGGATGCTCAACCAGACGCCCCGGCCGGAGGATGTGCCCCCGACTGGCCCCACCGAGGAGGTCACCGAGGCGGAGGTCGAGCCCGACGATGACGTGGAGGCAGCGGCGGCGCTGAGCGTCCCCACGGACAGCCTCTTCGCGCGCGCCACCGGTGGCGAGGCGCGCGAGATCGTCGTCGAGACGGACCGCACGCGAGCGACCCTGTCCACGCGAGGCGGCACGCTCCGGTCCGTTCAGCTTCTCAACTACACCCACGCGGTCACGGGCGAGACCGTCGAGCTCGTCTCCGATTCCCTCGGCGCCCTCGCGCTCGGCTTCAGCCCGCCCACGGGCGACTTCGTCGACACCCGCTCGCTCACCTTCAGGCCCGTCGTGGACGGCG
>JBCCPW010000308.1:0-5015 GCA_039024735.1 Bacteroidota bacterium | reverse complement strand
GGACGAAGAGGTCCTGGCTGGTCTCGCCTCGCGAGGCAACGCCGGGCAGCGCGTTGAGGACGCGGCTGATCTCCTGCGCGGCGCCGGGCGCGCGGCGGATCTCCTCATTGGAGAACGCGACGGCACTCACGGGCGCCACGTCGCCGATGGACGAGAAGTAGCCCGCTCGGACGGTCACGCCCTCGCCCTCGATGGCGCTCTCGCGGAGGGCGATCACCACCTCGGCCTGGCGTCCGCTGCGAACCACCACGTCGGTCTGGATGAGCGGATCGTAGCCGAGGAAGCGCGCTTCGAGGGCCTGCGTCCCCACCGGCACGCTGGACAGGGTGAACCGACCGTCGAGGTCGGTCGCGGCGCCGAGTTGGGTCCCGACGACGGTGACCGTCGCACCGGGAAGAGGCGTCTCGGTCGCCGCGTCGATCACCTGCCCGACCACGCGACCGGTGGGCTGGGCCGCGAGCGGAACCGCGAGGAACAGGAAGAAGAGAAGAGGGGCGCGCATAGCGGCGGGAGGTGTGTGGAGGCTCCAAGGTGCCGCCTCGGGGCCTCCGATCCGAGGCGTCCGCGATACTCGGGCGCGTTCTCTGACGAACGGCCGCCTCGGTGCGATGAACGGCAGGCTACTCGCCCTTGAGCACGCTCCGCACCGCTCGCGCGCGCCGACGCGACACGGGCACCTCCACGCCATCACCGAGGCGGAGCTGGTACGTCCCCCCGAACCAGGGCACCCACTCCTGGATGTGCCCGACGTTGACCAGGAACGCCCGGTGCGCCCGCACGAACTGGTCCGAGGGCAGCCGGGCCTCCAGCGCGTCAAGCGTGAAGTCCACCGGGTACTCGCGCGCCCCGAGGCGAGCGAAGACGAGCTTGTCCCGCGCCTCGAAGACGGCGACCTCGCGAGGGTCCACGACGCGGAGCCGCGTGCCCACGCGGACCGTGAGCCGGATGATGGGCCGGTCCTCTCGGGACGCCCGCAGCGAGTCCAGCGCCTCGGCACCGCGTCCGACGGGACGGGCCTCCTGCACGCGCCGGACCGCCTCGGTGAGCCGCTCGGCGCGGACGGGCTTCGTGAGGTAATCGAGCGCGTGGACCTCGAAGGCGCGGAGGGCGTGCTCGTCGTAGGCGGTCACGAACACGATGTGCGGCCGAGGCGGCGCGAGCAGGTCCACCACGTCGAACCCGTCTAGCACGGGCATCGCGATATCGAGAAAGACGACATCCGGCCGGTGCTCGTGGATGAGCGGGACGGCCTCGCGACCGCTGGCAGCCTCACCGACCACCTCCACCTCGGGCGCGACCTCGGAGAGGAGAGCCGTGAGCCGCTCCCGGGCGAGGGCCTCGTCGTCCACCAGGACGGCGCGAAGGGTCTCAGGCACGGCTCACCGAGGCGGGAACGGACGCGAGGGCGGCGACCGGGCGGCCCACCTCGAACGGCACCAGCGGGAACCGAAGACAAACGCCATCGGGCAGGACCTCGAAGGCGGTCCGGCTGCCGAACACGAGCCGGAGCCGGTCCCGCACGTTGCGAAGCCCCGTCCCGCGCTCGAAGACCTCCGGGCCGGTCGTCTCAAACCCCGGCCCCGTGTCGCGAACGGTCACCTCCACCAGCGGCCCGTCCGCCTCGGTGACGGTCTGTGCGTGGACACGCACGGCGCAGGCGTCCTCGGTGCGAGACAGCCCGTGCTTGACCGCGTTCTCCACGAGGGGCTGGAGCGCGAGGCTTGGGATCGATACCCGTCGCAGCGCATCCGGGACCTCGATCAGGACCTGGAGCCGGTCGCCGAAGCGCACGCCCTCCACAGCCGCGTAGAGCCGGATGGCCTCCAGTTCGTCGTCCAGGGGGACGGTCGGTCGGTCCGAGGCGCGAAGCGTGTAGCGGAAGAGGTCCGCGAGGCGCTCCGTTACCGTCTCGGCCTCACGCGGACGCGTTCGCGCCAGCGCCGCCACCGAGTTGAGCGCGTTGAAGAGAAAGTGCGGGTTGACCTGCGCGCGCAGTGCCCGAAGCTCCGCCAGGACCGCCGCCGACTCGGCCTGCCGGAGCCGACGGAAGAAGTCCATGAGGTAGAGAACGGTCGTGACGATAACCGTTGCTCCAAATGCCACGCCGACGATGACGCCGAGCGAGATCTCCTTGGGGTCCCCGCCTATTGCCGTGCAGATCGCATAGTCCGCAGCAGAGACCACGCCGAACGCGACCGCCGCCGCCGCGGAGATCCCTCCGATGTGGAGCGCTGCGGACCGCGCATCGCGGAGGGGAATGCGGCGGGTGAGCGCCCGATGCGCCGTGACGGTTGCCGTCCACATGAGCGTGGTGTACGCGGCGCCCGTGACCGAACTCCTCCACACGCCGGAGGCGTCGGGGCCGGTCAGCGGGCGACCGGCCGCGCTCCATGCGAGGACTTCCTCTGGCAGGCTGAGCCCACCACACGAGCCACCCCGTCAGGACACCGATGAGCACGACGCACACAGCAGGCAGGAGGAGGCGGCGCGAGGGCATAGCAGACAGGGGACGATCCGCACGATACGGCGCGAGAGGAGTCCTCGCGCCCGACCGGCAGCATCCCACACAGTGCAAGCGGGCGCAAGCCCAGCCCGACGGGCGGCGGTGCATCCCGACAGACGGTCGCCCTGGCCCGACGAACGGCCTGGTCGCCCACGCCCCCCTCCGCCTCAGCACCGAGGCGGGAAAGGATCAGCGGATCTCGTTGTAACGCTCCATTGCATCGTCGCGCTGCACGGAATGGTCCACGAGCGGCTGCGGGTAGGTCTCCCCGAGCGTCACGCCCGCCTCGGTGAGGATCTGGGCGGGCGCCTCCCACGGTTTGTGGATCCACTTCGCGGGGAGGGTCGCCAGTTCGGGGACCCACTCGCGCACGTAGTCGCCGTCGGGGTCGAAGCGCTCGCCCTGCGAGACGGGGTTGAAGATGCGGAAGAACGGCTGGGCGTCCGCACCGGAGCCCGCGACCCACTGCCAGCCCATGCTGTTGCTGGCGAGGTCCCCGCCGCAGAGGCAGTCCCAGAACCATCGCGCGCCCTCCTGCCAGGGCACGAACAGGTCCTTGGTCAGGAACGACCCCACGATCATGCGGACGCGGTTGTGCATCCAGCCGAGGGCGTAGAGTTGGCGCATCCCGGCGTCCACGATGGGGAACCCGGTCTGGCCGCGCTGCCATGCCTCTAGGGCGTCAGGCGCTTCGTCCCACCGAAAGCCCGCGAACTTGGATTTCAGCGGCTCGGTGTGGCTGCTCGGGTACGCGTCGAGGATGTGGTAGGAGAACTCGCGCCACGCGATCTCCGAGAGGAACACGTCGGCGGACTCCCGCATGGCCCCGTTGTTCGCCCACTCGTCCACGGCACGCCAGACCTGCCGTGGGCTGACCTCGCCCCAGTGGAGGTGCGGCGAGAGTTCTGAGGTGTGGCGAAGGTCCGGGCGGTTCCGGTCGTCGCCGTAGTGCGCGGCCACCTCCAGGAAGCGACCGAGGCGGGCGTGGGCGCCGTCCTCGCCGGGCGTCCAGAACTCGCGCATCGCCTCGGCCCAGTCGGTGCCGTCCTGCTGTTCGGGGGGTGAGCGCGAGCACGTCCAGGTCGTCCGCCTCGGGCCACACGGCGGGAGCGCGGGACTCGCCGAGGCGGGGCGTACCGAGGGGGGCCCCGACCTCGATCTGCGCCTGGAATTTCCGCCAGAACGGCGTGTAGACGTGGTACGGCCCGCCGCTGCCGGTGCGGATGGTCTCGGGCTCGTGCAGAAGGCGTCCCGCGAAGTCTCGGCACGCGATGCCGTCCTCCGCGAGGGCATCCCGGACCTCGGCATCGCGCTGGCGAAGGGCGGGCGCGTAGCGCGTCAGCCACACCACCTCGTCGGCTCCAGTCGCCTCGATGACCTCGCGGAGAACCTCTAGGCTGCTCCCCTGCCGAACAATGAGGCGCGAGCCCTTGTCGCGCAGGCTCCCATCGAACGCCTCCAGGCTCTCGCGAAGCCACCAGCGGTGAGCTCCGCCGGGGGGCCACTCGCCGTACTCGTCCGGCGCCCAGATGAACAGCGGGACCACAGCCGCGTCGCGCTCGGCGGCGTACGAGAGGGCGGCGTGATCGGCGAGACGGAGGTCGTGACCGAACCAGACGATGGTTCCGGGCATGGGAGAACGGCGGGTGGAGAGAGAACGCACTGGTACCGAGGCGGCGGTGCCGGGTTCGCCCACCGGCAGGCGAGACACCCTCCTCGATGCACGCCGAACCGCGTGCGGCTGTGTGGAGTTGGACCGCCGCCCTTCTCCCGATCTCCTCATGTCCCTCACCGTCGGCGTCCCGCGCGAGACTGCACCGGGGGAGGCGCGCGTGGCGCTCGCACCAGATGCGATCAAGCGCCTCGCGAGGACAGGCTGCGAGGTAGTGGTCGAGAGGAGCGCAGGCGATCGGGCGTTCATCTCTGATGCCGCGATGGAGGCGGCGGGCGCCCGCCTCGGGAGCCGCGCGGAGGCTCTCGGTTGCGAGGTCGTCGCGACGGTCGCGGGGCTGGAGACCGCAGACACCGAGGCGGTGCGCGAGGGCGCCGTCGTGATGGGGCTGCTCCGGCCGCTCGATGATCCCGAGGGCCTCCGCCCGCTTGCGGATCGCGGCGCGACGGTCGTCGCGATGGAGATGGTGCCCCGCACCTCGCGCGCGCAACGGATGGACGCCCTCTCGGCCATGAGCACTGTCGCGGGGTACCGGGCGGCGCTGATGGCCGCGCTCCACCTCCCGCAGTTCTTCCCGCTGCTGACGACCGCCGCCGGGACCGTCCGGCCTGCCCGCGTGCTCGTCATCGGCGCGGGCGTGGCGGGCTTGCAGGCCCTCGCGACCGCCCGCCGCCTCGGTGCCGTCACGGCCGGGTACGACGTGCGCGACGCCGCCCGCGAGCAGGTGGAGTCCGTCGGTGCGGAGTTCGTGACGCTGGACCTGGAGACGGGCGATCAGGAAGACGCGGGCGGCTACGCAAAGGCTCTCGCGGAGGACCAGCAAGGGCAGCAGGTCGCGGC
>JBCCPW010000307.1:0-5016 GCA_039024735.1 Bacteroidota bacterium | reverse complement strand
CGGACAACTCGCGGACGGTCCCGTCGCGCTCCAGGATGCAGATGGAATCGCGCTCGGTCCGGTACGCCTCGTTCCGCGAGGCCAGCGCACCGACGTAGAAGCGGGCGTCGTCTCGGGCCATCTCGGCAGGGGAGAGGCCCTGGGACACGAGCCAGTCGGCCGCGCGGTCTTTCCACTCCGCTTCCTGCTCCACCGAGGCGGGAGCGGCGAGGAACGTCGTGCGGAAGAGATCTCGATCCAGGAATCGCCGCGCGAGATCGGCGAGGATGGGGTCCTCGGCGTGGCGCCAGCGCTTGAGGGACGCGAGCACGTCGGTGTCGTCCAGCGTGCAGAAGGCGTCCAGTCCCGCCTCGGGGACATCGTGCGGAGAGGCGAAGTCCGAGGCGGAGTACCGCCCGGCGATGAACGGCGCGAGGGCCGGGGCGGTCGCCTCCAGCGCGGGATCGCCCGAGCCCCACCGCTCGCGAGCCCTCGCGAAGGCCGCCCGCAGCACCTGATCGGCCGCCAGGACGGTCTTGTGGAGGTAGACCTGCCAGTACATCAGCCGCCGCGAGAGCAGCGCGTTCTCTACCGCGTACCCGCCCTTCGCCTCGATGACGATGCGCGCCTCGGCGCCCGTTCCGTGAACGCGGAGCGTCTTCAGGATCCGCTCCACGCCCACGACGCCCTCGGCGACCCCCGTGTAGAAGGAGTCGCGCCGGAGGTAGTCCAGGCGGTCCATGTCGAGTTGGCTCGCGAGGAGGCCGTGGAAGAACGGCCGCTCGTAGGTCCCGTCGAAAATGGCCGCGGCCGTGCCGAGCGCTCCGTCGAAGCGGGCATCGAGGCGGGCGAGGATGGCCCGGCTCATCGTCTCGTGGTGGAACGGCTGGCCGTCCGGCCCCGGCGGCAGAAGCTGTGTTTCCAGCGTGTGCGAGAACGGCCCGTGCCCGATGTCGTGCAGGAGCGCGGCGACGAGTGCCCCCTCGACCTCGTCGGTGGTCATGACGGTGCCCTTGCCCTGGAGCGTGCTCAGCGCGGCCTGCATGAGCGCCATCGCGCCGAGGCCGTGCTCGAACCGCGTGTGGACGGCGCCCGGGAAGACGAGAAACCCCAGGCCCAACTGCCGAATGCGGCGCAGCCGCTGAAACTCTGGGGTCTCGACCAACGAAAGGACGAGGCCATTCGGGACGCTGACGAACCCGTGTACCGGGTCGTTGAACAGCTTGAAGCGAGGCGTCACGAACGGACCCGTTTTTGTGTGGCACGGCACGAGCGCTGCGCCTACCCTCCTCGCACCCGATCCGGTTCCCATGCCCGAGACCGCCAACCCCACCTTCTCCGGTCCTTACGATCACGAGTTCGACCCGCCGGAGATGCTGAACGAGGATCTCCTCGACTCGTACGCCCCTCTGGCCTCGCCCTGGACCCGCCTCGGTGCCTTCATCGTCAACTACCTCCTGTTTGGCCTCGCGATGGTGCCGGGCATCGCGATTCTCGTGGTCGGGGAGGGCGCCCGGAGCGACGCCATCGCGGCCGTTGGTGGGCTCGTGCTTCTCGCGAGCGTGGTGGGCTTCCTGCTCTACCAGGCGGTCCTGCTCAGCCGCGAAGGCCAGTCACTGGGCAAGCGCCTCTTCGAACTCCGCATCGTGGACGCCCGCGACGACTCCAACCCAGGGTTCGGGCGCGTCATCGGGGCGCGGTTCATCCTCATGCAGGCCCTCGCGTTGATTCCTTTCGTGGGTCTGATCGACGCGCTGATGATCTTCACCGAGGAGCACAAGACCCTCCACGACCGCCTCGCGTCGACGGTCGTCGTGACCGAGAAGGGACTGTTCGCGGACGAGCGGAGCTTCTGAGTGGACGCCCTCCGCCTCGCTCTCGACGTGCCCGAGGCGGAGCGGCCTGCGCTCCGGTACGCTGCCGAGGAACTCGTCCGTCCCCTCGGCCTCCGCATCTCCGACGACCCGGACGCTCCCCGCCTCGGTACCGAGGCGGAGGACGTGGACCTGCTACGCGAGGGGTTCGCGTGGCTCTCAGGCGCCCGTGAGCGTGATCTCCCGCGCGACCGCTGGGGGCGTGTCTCGTTCGAGTCCATGCCCGAAGGGAATCCGCTCGCGACGCCCGTGGACGACCTGCGGGACGTTGTGGCCCAGCGGCTTGCATCGCGAGGTCTGACAGCGCGCGCGACCCGATGGGACGGGCACGAGTGGGCCGTCTGCCTCACCCACGATCTCGACGCGCTCCGCACGCGCCGTCTGCGTGTGTTTGTCGGCGACGCCGTCCGGGGACGACCGAGGCGGGGTCTCCAACGTGCTGTTGGCCCGGACGACCGACTTCGCACGGCCCATTCCCTCGCGGCTCTCGCGGAGCGTCACGGTGCCCGCGCCACGTTCTTCGCGAAGGCCGGGACGAGTGGTCCCGAGGACGTGCCCGCCCGGCCCGAGCGGCACCGCGCGTGGTTCCGGGCGCTTCGCGAGGCGGGACACGAGGTCGGGCTGCACCCCAGCATGGAGGCTGCGACCGACCCCCCCCGCCTCGGTGCCGAGGCGGACCGCCTCACCTCGGTGCTCGGCGAGAGGCCGCGTCTCGTCCGCTCTCACTTCCTCCGCTGGGACGAGCGGGTCACCCCCGCGATCTACGCCGCCGCCGGGTTCGAGGCCGACTCAACGCTCGGGTGGTCCAGCACGCCCGGATTCCGTCGCGGGACGGCGCACCCGTTCCGGCTGTGGGACACCGAGGCGGGGGCGCCCTCGTCGCTGTGGGAGGTGCCGCTCGCCGTGATGGACACGACGTTGTTCGCGCACCAGCGCCTCTCCGACGCCGCCGCTGCGGACGCCCTCCGCGAGGTGTTCGCCGCCGCCCGACGCACTCGCGGGGTGGCCGTCGTGCTGTGGCACAACGCGATGGACGGCGACCCGGCGTGGTGGCGCCGCCTCGGTGTGCTGGATCGCGCGATCACGGAGGCACGCGAGGACGGGGCAGCGCTGCTGCCCCTCACCGAGGCGGTCGCGATGGGTCAGGCCACGTCCTGAGAAAAACTCGCGAGCGGAGCCCGCCACTCCGAGCGGTGTACCGATCCTCCGGGATCCCCTCTCGTCTGGATGATCACCGGCCCCGTCTGCCTGCTCGTCTTCGCCAAGGTCCCCCGGCCGGGGCGCGTCAAGACGCGGCTCACGCCGCCGCTCACGCCCCAGTGGGCCGCCCGCCTGTACGATGCCTTCCTTCGCGATGCGCTCGATCAGTACGCGGCCCAGGCGAGGCACACGCCCGGCGACCCCGAGGCGGATCCGTTCGGTCTCGGGGAGCCCGCCTCGGTGCGCGTCTATCTGGACGAGAGGCCGCCCGCCGGTCTCGTGCCCGACGCCGCCGAGGTACACCTCCAGGTGGGGACGGGTCTCGGTGAGCGCATGGCCGCCGCCTTCGCGACCGCCTTCGCCGACGGATTCGAGCGCGTCGTCGTGGTCGGGACGGATCATCCGACGCTCCCGCCGGTCCTCCTCGGTGAGGCGTTCCGTCAACTCCGCGAGCCGATGACGTGCGTCCTCTCGCCGAGCGACGACGGCGGGTACGTCTTCCTCGGCCTCAACGACCTCGCACCGGGCCTCTTCGACATGGAGTACAGCCACACTCGGGTCTTCCGCGATACCCTCGAAGAGGCACACCTCGCGCAACTCTCGCCCGTCGTTCTCCCCGGTCATTACGACGTGGACGACGCCGACGACCTGCGCCGCCTGATCGCGGAATGGGAGGGAGGCGCTACAGTCGGCGCGAGAACGGCCGATCTCTTGTCTCAGCTACCGGGAGTGCTTCCAGCCCCTCCGTACCTTCGCCGCACGGACCCCTGACCTCATGCAGACGGACACTCCGACCCTCGGCCGCTCCGGCAACACGCTCGCGACGGGCGGCTCGCTCATCACCCTGGAGCAGTTCATCATCGAGTGCGAGGATGACGCTCCTGGCTCCACGGGGCAGTTCTCTCGCCTTCTGCGAGACATCGCGCTGGCCGCCAAGATCGTGGAGCGCGACGTGCGCAAGGCGGGTCTCGTGGACCTCTACGGCGAGACCGGTGTCGTCAACGTGCAGGACGAGGAGCAGAAGAAGCTCGATGTCCTCGCGCACGAGGAGTTCGTCCGCGCGCTGCGCCGAGGCGGAGAGGTCTGTCTCATCGGGAGCGAGGAGCACGCCGAGGCCATCCCCCTCCAGTTCGACGACTGCCAGGGCAAGTACATCGTCCTCTTCGATCCACTGGACGGGTCGAGCAACATCGAGGTCAACGTCTCCATCGGCACCATCTTCTCCATCTACAAGGTCCCGGACGATCACGTCGGCCACGTGACGGTGGAGGATGCGCTTCAGCCCGGGCGGATGCAGGTCGCGGCGGGATACGTGGTCTACGGCTCTTCCACGATCCTCGTCTACACCACCGGGAACGGCGTCAACGGCTTCACGCTGGACCCGAGCATCGGCGAGTTCTTGCTCTCGCACCCCAACATCCGCACGCCGGAGACGGGCCGCCTCTACTCCATCAACGAGGGCAACTACAACTCGTGGGAGCGCGGCCTGAAGGAGTTCATCAAGTGGATGCAGGAGGACGTGCCCGAGGACGACCGCCCGTTCACGACGCGCTACATCGGGTCGTTCGTGGCGGACTTCCACCGCAACCTGATGAAGGGCGGCGTCTACATCTACCCGGCGAACGCGCGCAACCCGAACGGCAAGCTCCGCCTGATGTACGAGGCCAACCCGATGGCGTTCATCGTGGAGCAGGCCGGGGGGACGGCCTCCACGGGCCACGGGCCCATCCTGGACGTGCAGCCGCATGAACTGCATCAGCGGTGCCCGGTGTTCATCGGGAGTCCGGAGTTGGTGGACCTTGCGAAGCAGTTCCTACGGGGCGAGCGTCCCTGACTGCTTCCGCCTCGGTGCCGAGGCGGAGGACCGAGGCGGAGGACCGAGGCGGGGGACCGAGGCGGAGGACCGAGGCGGAGGACCGAGGCGGAGGACCGAGGCGGAGGACCGAGGCGGAGGACCGAGGCG
>JBCCPW010000306.1:0-5051 GCA_039024735.1 Bacteroidota bacterium | reverse complement strand
GGAGACGGTCTCGAACAGCACGTCGTTTTGCACCTCGTACGTCCCGGCGTCGCGCCGGAGGAAGCGGAGGGGGACCTCCTGTCCGGCCTGCCGGACGCGGATGGTGACCTCGGCGTTGGTGTCGTAGCGGCCGTTGGCGTGGTAGGTGGACGAGCCCTCCGCCGTCATGTCGATCTCGACACCCTTCGGGATGGGATCGTCGGAGAGCCGGGCGACTTCCTTCGGCGTGACGTACGCCGAGTAGGTCCAGGATCCGACGAGGGCGTCGGTTGAGGTGGCGGCGGCGGTTTGGACGGTCTGCTCGCCTTCGGTGGTGGCGAAGGGGTCGGCGGAGCGGTTGCAGCCCGTGGCGACGAGCAGGACGAGGAGGGAGATCGAGAGTCGCATGGGAGGGGTGGGGGAGTCTGCCCTTCTATCGCGATCTCGCGCCGAAGTGGCTCACGCGTCCCGCCGAGTGCCTCCGCCTCGGTACCGAGGCGGGCGGCATGGGGCACAACCTACCGCCCAGCCGGCGGTCCACGTTTCAGCGGTCCGGGCACTGCCACGCGTACGGCGAGACCTCCCGAAGGAGGTGAGTCGCAGCGCCGAGTCGCCACTCGGAACCGGAATCGTCAAACGCCTCCTTGTGGAATTCGGTCATGTACACCCACGCGGCACGTTGGCGGCTGGAGTAGACGAGGGAGAAGGAGATCCCAAGCGACATCGTGTCGGTGTACGGCCCCACCAGTTCCTCCGTGGAATAGGCCCCATGGGCGAGCGACCACGTGCCGGTTGATGTCACAAGAGGGCGTCCGGGTTCTCCATCGCAGAGTCCGTGTTGTCCCCGGCTACGGGGGCGTTCCAGCCACTTGACCCGAAGTGCGAGGCCACCGTTCTGTGGGATGGTGGAGGTGTAGGCACATGTGGCCGTTCCCTCGCGCTCGCCGCTGAGAGCGTCATCCTCCACGGAGATCTCGCCGGGGGGGCGCTCGGGACCTCCAAATTCCCGTGACGGGCGAAGCGCCCACCCTCTTGGGGCTGTCGGGCAGACGAGTTGGCTGGATGCAGGCGTTGGGCGGGGCGCCGTGGATGACGTACAGGTCGCGATGGCGGGTCCGATCTCCTGCTCAAAGACGGCCACCTCGTCCTCCGCCCAGGCGGCGTTCAGGCAGAGGTTGCCGGGGTCCAGGCTGGCGGGGAGGAGGTCCCGGGCTGCCGCGAGGGCGTTCCGGGCGCCGGCTTCGTCACACATGCCCAGCGCGCGGCGACCTCGCGCCAGCGTGCTTGCGATCCGGTCCTCATCCCGTCCCGGGATGTTGATGTCGCGCAGCCTGTAATAATCCGTTACTAACGAGTTGTAGGCGGTCACGGGCGTGCCCCAGCATCCGTTGCTACCGGCTAGGGAAACCCGAAGCTCGGCGTCCGAGAAGACCTCGGTCTCTCCCGAGAGGGCGCCGGCCAGAAGCGAGAGGCTCCGGTTCATGGGCGTGTTGGTCAGCACCTCGGGCTCGCGACTGACCAGCTGCATGGCGCTTCGCATCCGGGGGAGATTGCACTGCTCCAGCGCCAGCCGCGCATCGCCGATGTGGTTGTTCACCCGTCGCAGCGCGCTCTCCATTCGGGGCCGAGTCCTCGTCGTCTGGCCCGCGAGCGTCTCCAGTTCCGTTAGCACCTGATCAGAGAGGCGGTAGTCGCCCCGGGCCCTGAGGAAGTCCGAGACCGCCTTCGCGTTCGTGCTGAGGTATGGCGTCGGGTCGAACGCCATCAAGTCGGGTTCGGAGGTCAGAGGCCTCCCCCGAAGAACCCGCGACGCCTGAATCATCTCGATGATCGCATTGGGGCGGCGTTCCCGGATCATCGTTTCTGTGGCCTCGAAGAGCCGGTCCGAGGCGGTCCACTGGCAGTTGGACGCGAACTGGCTGGCGAGGTCCGCGTGGATGCGGAGGGCCGTCTGGAAACTGATCTGGCGCTGTCCGCCGAGGGCGTCGTAGCCATCGCGCACGGCAAAGGCCCCGTCTCCCAGGTCCGCCATGACGGCGTCTGTGATAGAGAGGTTGGCGAGTACCTCTGAGCCGAGCATCTGCTCTGGACCGAGGCCGGTGGCGTTGCGGAGGTTGGAGGCGAAGCCGGCCCAGTCGTCCGTGGCCTTGGCGATAGCAATGAGGCGCAGCGCCTCCTCGCGCTTCGCGGGATCGCGCAGGCAGTCTGCTGCGCCACGAAGTGCTGCCACGCGCACGTCGGCGGCGACTTCCTCGCGTCCGAGTGCGATGGCGGCTGGAGAGGTCTCCGGGAAGGCCGCGAGAATGAGCAGGGTCCCGTATTTGACCGCGTTGTCAAACGGGACCTGGTTGACCGCGCGCTCGATGGTGAGGTGGCAGTTGTCTCCGAAGGGACTTTGCGCGGAGGCCGCCAGCGGTACAAACAGCAGGGATACCGCGAGGAGTCGGAGCGCCATCGATCGTGTGGGGAAGGCGTCCCCAACGTAGGCACAAACGGTTGTGCGGCACAGAGTGCGGGGGGCCTGGCGTCTCCGCCTCGGTACCGAGGCGGTGAGGGTGCGGTGAGGCCTCCGGCCAGCCTCGAGCCCAAAGGATGCGTGACCAATGGGGTGGCGGTATGGTCCTGGAATCGTATCGTTTGCCTGTCCTTCCTCTCTCCGGATGCTGCGTCACGCCCCATTCCTCGTCCTCCTGGCTGTTTTTGCCTCCGCCTCGGTCGCTGCTCAGTCCATTCAGACCCTCGCGCCGAGTGGCTTTCAGCCGGTTACGTCCAACAATCGGGTGATCTGGACCAACGGTCCCACGCCAGATGCCCAGACGCTTTACCTCTGGGACGGGACTGAGACGGTCACCGTGGACACGCGGATCTCCGGTGGCCTCGTCGGGTGGCCGGACCTGGATGCTGACGGGACCGTGACCTACCTGAAAGTCGTCAGCGGGCGGTACGAGTTGATGGTGCGCGATGCGGATGGGATTCGCCAGATCACACGCTCCGGCCTCCAGGGCTCCGACGTGGACCTCGGGCGCCCTGCCGATGAAAAGAAGGGGGGCTTCCCACGCATCGCAGCGGGACGCGTGGTGTTCATGAGCGCAGACGGCGACGTGCACCTCTACGAGCCGGGCTTCGACGTGGTCCGTCGGATCAGCACACGAAACGATCAGAACGCCGTGGTGACCACGCAGGACCAACGCGCGATCATGCAGATGACGGGGATCAAGCCGGTGTTCGAGTTCGACGGCGAGACGATTGTCTGGAAGCACCAGTCGCCCGGTGGTGGACAGTCGTCCTCGTTTACGATCTGGCGCGCCGATGAGTTGACGGGCTGGCAACCTCGCGCGCTGACCTCGTTCGAGGCCGCGACGCCTCGTGAGATCAATGCGGCCATCGCGGGCACCGTCGGCGATCCTGATGTGGTGGCCTGCGGCGACGATGTGGCGTGGACCTATCGCGCGCCCGCCTCGGTGCCGTCGGATGTCCCGGCGCAGTACCAAGGCTACCTCGCGCTCGACTCTGACGTCGTCGTCGGCTATCACAACGGAACCGAGGCGACGACTCTCGCACAAGGCGATATCAAGCCTCTCTCACTTGCGGTGAGCGGCGGGACCGTGGGCTGGATCGAAATGCGCGAGTCTGGAGACCGAGAGTTTTCGCTCATTCGAAGCTTTGCCGACGGAACGCGAGAACCGGTTACGGTCAAGACCTCACCGGATCCACCTGCACAAGCTCCCGGTGGCTCCGAGTTCTGGACCAGCCCCGTCGGATTACAGATGCACGGGAGCGAAATGGTTTGGTTCGAGGATCGCGTGACGTGTCAGGCTGCGAACCTTCCCGGCATCCCCGAGGGCTACTGCATCTACAACCCCGCGGAGTCCCGGGGTGTCTTCTCTCGCTCCAGTCCCTCCGCTCCACAGCGCATCGTCGAGCTGGAGACCCTGATGCCCGGCGGCAGCTTCGACGGTGGACGCTACGCGTGGCGCGCGTTTGACGGCAGTATCAAGACAACGGAGCTGATCTCGGTTGTTGCTGGGGGCGCCCAACTGATGGATCTGCTTCCGAACCGCGTCCGGCTGGTGGAGGAGAGCCGCACGCGCGTGGTGGACGTGTTCTCCATCAGCGCGACCGGCGGCGGCGGCGGATGTACGCCGGTTGCCGATGGCGAGGGGGCAACGGTCTCCGGCCTCACCCTCTCCATCGAGGCGGAGTCGGGAGTCCTCGCGGACCTCTCAGACATCGCAGCGTTGAGGGTCATTCGAGACACCGACCGCGATGGACAGCGCGACGAGGGTGAGCCTGTCCTCGCTGAGGTGGGTGCTGTCGCGGAGCGACAGACGTTGACGTTCTCGCAGCCACTCCAGGTGACCCCGGAGGATCCGGCGGTCCTTCTCGTGGAACTCCAGATGCGCGAGGCCGCCGAGATGTGCCCCTGCAACCGCTACACGGTCTCGCTTCGTGGGTCCGACGTGCAGGCAGGCGCTGCGCGTGTTCAGGGAGAGTCGGTCGGTACCCTTGTGCTGCCACCGCCCACCTTCGCGTTCACTGCTGGGGATGCCCAGGTCGGGCTGCCAGGCGCCGAACTCCCGGAGTCGTTCGGGTTTGGTGTCGACAACTTCCCGGCGCGATGCGGACAGGCGCGATTCCGTCTCGTGAACCAATCCCCGGGCGATGACGCCGTCCTGCTGGACGAGACCGGGGCCGAGCACACGGAGATCGTGATGCCGCTTGACGAGAATCAGGGGGCGTCGCAAGCGGAGGTCGATCTGCGGCTGGCCTCGCAACCGGGACGGAGCTTCGTGGAGGCCAGCCTCGTCTTTCCAGAGGGGTCCACGTGCGAGCCTCCGACCTACACGTTCGTCCACCGAGCGGGCGAGTTCACGCTTCAAGTGGTGGACGCCAATGACCCGCAGTTCACCGAGCACGTGGCCGATTCATCGCATCCGGACTACCGCACGTGGTCCTCGTCGATGGCCTCAGATCCCGAGGCGCTGGCGTTTGGAGGCGAGACGCGGGTTGGCTCAACCGCGGACGGTGCCAGCCCGCTTCTGCTTCGTGCCCATCTGCTCGGGTTCACCGAG
>JBCCPW010000305.1:0-5059 GCA_039024735.1 Bacteroidota bacterium | reverse complement strand
CGGTACGCAGCGTGCCTGAAGCCACGCGTATTGCACATCGCCGGTCCCGGCACCGATACTGTGGCTTGCTCCCGTGTTTGCACATGGTCCACGCCCCCGACCGCACCACGCCCCACCGCCGCTCCGCACCGCCCGTCTTCGAGGGCGAGATCGAGGTGCATCCGGGGCAGAGCGTCCGCCTCGGTCGCACGGGATGGCGCACGGAGGCCCCACGACCGACCGAGGCGCAGCAGGAGACCCTCCGCCCAGGGACTCGAAAAGCCGGGAGCACCGGTCTTGCGCCCTACGTGCCCACCGCCGATGCCCCCTGGGATCGGCGACGGGCGCTCCACCTGATCCGCCGACTGTCCTTCGGCGTTCGCCGGGACGAGGTGGACGCGCTCCTCGCGATGCCACCCGCGGACGCGGTGAACACCCTCCTGACGGCCGCCTCGAGCCTGCCGCCGCAGTCCCCCCCGGCGTGGAACGGCAATGCCCCCCCGCACTGGTCCCAACCCGACACGGTCCGGCAGCGGTACGTGGACGATACCCTGGAATGGGTCAACGACTACGAGTGGGAGGTTTACCGCCAACTCCTCGGTGACGAGGCAGCGGATCCCATCGCTCGTCTCGCGAAGGGCGTTCGCGAGAAGCTGACCCTCTTCTGGCACGGGCACTTCGTGACCTCCTGGGAGACCTACTTCCTCGCGCCGTGGCTGCACCGCTACTGGTCCACGCTCCGGCGCCACGCCTTCGGTGACTTCCGCGCGTTCGTCCACGACATCGGGCTGGATCCCTCGATGCTCGTCTACCTGAACGGCATCGAGAACCGCTGGTGGGCGCCGAACGAGAACTACGCCCGCGAGCTGCTGGAGCTGTTCACGATGGGCATCCTGGGCGACGACGGTCAGCCCCTTTACACCGAGGCGGACATCCAGGAACTGTCGAGGGTGCTCACGGGATGGGGCGTGGACTACTACGGTTCCATGGAGACGGTCTTCGTCCCCGACTGGCACGACGCCGGCGAGAAGACGGTCTTCGGGAGGACCGGCTCGTGGCGGTACGACGACGTAGTGCCGCTGATCTTCGACGCCCGAGCGCCGGAGATCGCGCGGTTCATCTGCCGCAAGCTCTACCGTGCGTTCGTCTACGCCGAGCCAGACGAGACCGTCGTGGGGGAGATGGCGACTCTCTTCCAGGCGAGCGACTGGCAGATCGCGCCGGTGCTCTCGGCCCTATTCACGAGCGCGCATTTTTTCTCGGACGAGGTGATCGGGGCGCAGATCCGCAGTCCGGTGGAGCACACCTTCGGGTTCCACCGTACGATGGAGCGTCCGCTGGACCGAGAGCGCCAGGGCTTCCTCTGGTGGACGACCTACCTCGCCGGTCAGGTCCTCTTCGACCCGCCGACCGTGGCCGGGTGGCCCGGCCATCGCGACTGGGTGGACACGTCCACGATTTCCATGCGGTGGCTGGTGACGGAGTGGCTCGTCAACGGGGACCAGCCGTTGTTCGACATCACCCTCTCGCTCTCCTCGCCCTACGACGCCGAGGCGGTCGTGTCCGACCTCGCGGAACTCCTGCTCGGACAGGCACCCGACGACCGCGCGCTGGGGCAGGGGCTCGACATCCTTCTCAACGGCATCCCCTCCTACGAGTGGGACCCGACGGCTCCCGGCGCCATCTGGCGCCTCGATGCGCTCGTGGCCTTCCTTGGCCGCCTGCCGGAGCACCAACTCACCTAGCTCTCTCCGCCTCGGTGATGCCGATCGGCCACCGAGGCGGGCAACCTGGCCGCTCTGCTATGTGTGACCATCACGCCCATCGCGCGATCTCGCTGGACCACGGCGAGGCCCACGACCAGGACCACGCCGCGTGGACCCGCCGCGACTTTCTCTTCCGCGCGGGACTCGGGGCGGCCGCGGCCGCCTCGGCCCCGATGTGGGTGGGCTCGGCCCAGGCACGAGCCGTCTCCGGGAGTCCCCTTCTCGATGCCCTCGCGCGCACCGAGACGGATCGGGTTCTCGTGCTCGTCCAGCTTCAGGGCGGGAATGACGGTCTTAACACGGTCGTTCCCTTCCGCGACTCGCTCTACTACGGCGCCCGGCCATCGCTCGCCATCGCGCGAGGCGACACCCACGAGATCACCACGGATGCCGGGCTGCACCCGCAAATGGGCGACCTGATGACGACCTGGGCCGACGGCGACCTCGCCATCGTGCAGGGCGTGGGCTACCCGTCGTCCAGCCTCTCGCACTTCCGAGGCACCGACGTGTGGCTCACCGCAGACGAAGACGTGGCGCCCACGGGCTGGGCGGGCCGTACGCTCGGGTTGGAGCACCCTGACCCGCAGACGGCCCCGCCGGACGTGCCGCCAGCGGTCCAGATGGGCACCTCGGCGCCGCTGCTCTTCAACAGCGGTGCGGGAGGGCTCGGGATGGCACTGCTGGATGTGGAGTTGTTCCTCCAGATCGCCGAGGGGGGCGAACTCTACTCCACGACCGACGTGCCGCCCGGAGCACCCGGTGCCGAACTCGCCTTCGTCCGCTCGGTGGCGAACGACGCGTTCCGCTACCGCGACGCCATCCAGACAGCCACGAACCGCGCCGACAACGACACGACCTACCCGGACTCCCGCCTCGGGTCCGAGATGGCCGCCGTCGCGCGGCTCATCAAGGGGCGGCTGGGCTCCCGGATCTACCTCGTCTCCCTCGGCGGCTTCGATACGCACGCGAACCAGCCCGACGAGCACGCGGCGCTTCTGCTGCAGCTCTCGCAGGCGCTCGTTGCCTTCTACGCCGACCTCGCCGCCACGGACGATGCCCAGCGCACTCTCGCGGTCACCTTCAGCGAGTTCGGGCGCCGTGTGTACGAGAACGGCTCCAACGGGACCGACCACGGGACCGCGGCTCCTCTGTTCCTCTTCGGACCGGCCGCCAGCGGGGGGCTCTACGGGAGCGCGCCCGACCTCGGCCGCCTCGATGACGGTGGCAACGTCGCGCACGAGACCGACTTTCGGCAGATCTACGCCACGATCCTCCGGGACTGGTTCGGCCTTGATGCTGCCACCGCTGCTGACGTTCTCGGCGGTGAGTACACCCCGCTCTCCGTGCTGGACGGCACGAGCGTCTCGACCGCGCCGACCGACGGAGGCCCGACCCTCCGCCTCGGGACGCCTTCGCCGAATCCCGTCCGCCACCGGGCTGAGGTGACCTACCGCTTGCCCGAGGCGGGACACGTCACGCTGTCGGCCTTCGACACCACGGGGCGTCTCGTCGCGCAGATCGCAGAGGGACCGCAGGCCGCAGGCGAGCATCGCGCGACGTTCGACGCGTCGAGCCTCGCGCCCGGCGTGTACGTGCTCCGCCTGGAGACGCCCGGCGGTGCGCGGACCGTTCGAGCGACCGTCGTGCGGTAGCCCGGCGGCGTCCGCCTCGGTGCGGGGGCCCGTCGCATCTCGCGTCGCTCGCCATCCGCCTCGGTACCGAGGCGGTCCTCCAGTGGCGTACCGAGGCGGGGTCAGCCGTAGACCGCGTCCACCTTCGCGCGGATGTAGTCCAGCCACGGGCGGGCGTCCAGGGCGGAGTGCGCCGTGTCCTGCAGAATCTCCTCGGCGGTCTTGGCGCGGCCCCAGCGGTGGACGTTCTCGCGAAGCCAGCCGAGGATCTCGCGGTACTCCCCGGCACGGATGATTCCGTCGAGGTCGCCGAGTTCGTGGCGCATCGCTTCCCAGAGTTGGCCGCTCATGAGCGTGCCGAGGGTGTAGGTCGGGAAGTAGCCCAGGGCGCCGAGGGACCAGTGGATGTCCTGGAGGCAGCCGTCTTTGTCGGCGATGGGCGTGACGCCGAGCAATGACTCCATGCCAGCGTTCCATGCCTCGGGCACGTCTGCCACGGCGAGGCGACCGGCGACCAGTTCGCGCTCCAGCGTGAACCGAAGGAGGACGTGGAGGTGGTACGTCACCTCGTCTGCCTCGACCCGGATGAGGCTCGGCTCCACCCGGTTGACCGTTCGCCAGACGGCATCCGCGTTGAGGTCGGCCCAGGAGCCGATCTGCGCCTGGAAGGCGCCGAAGTGGCGGCGCCAGAACGCCCGGCTCCGCCCGACCTGATTCTCCCACAACCGGCTCTGCGACTCGTGGATGCCGAGCGAGGTGCTGTCCGCGAGGGGCGTCCGCGCGAGGTCGGGTCCGATGCCCTGCTCGTAGAGCGCGTGGCCCGTTTCGTGGAGCGTTCCGTAGAGCGCCGTCGGGAAGAAGTTGGGGTCGATGCGGGTGGTGATGCGCACGTCGTCCGCGCCAAACGAGGTGGTGAACGGGTGGGCCGAGAGGTCTTGGCGTCCGCGCTCCAGGTCGTAGCCGAAGGCGTACGCGATCTCCATTCCCAACTCCCACTGGATGGTCTCCGGGACGTAGCGGTGCAGGGGCTGCGCGTCCACCACGCCTCGCTGCGCCACCTCCTCAACGAGCGGCACGAGGTCGCGGCGGAGGTCGGAGAAGACCCCGGCGACCTCGGTTGTGATCGCGCCGGGCTCGTATTCGTCCAGCAGAGCATCGTACCGCGCGTCGGCCTCCTCGGGGGCGTAGCCCGCGCCCCGCTCCTCGGCCAGGAGCGGCCGGAGGAGGTCCGCCTTCTGGATCGTGAGGTCGAGGATCTGCTGAAGGTGAGGCGCGAAGTGCGGCCAGTCGCTGGCAGGCCGGGCCTCGGCCCAGGCGATCTTCGCGCGAGCGGTCGCCTCGGCGAGGGCACCCACGAGGCTCCCCGGCAAACGGGTCGCCCGCGCGAGGTCTCGTCGCGTCACGCGGACGAGCGCCTGATCCGCCTCGGTGTCCGGCTGAGCGGCGTCGAGTAGCGAGGCGGTCATGTCCGAGGCGAACGTCTCGTGCGCGACGCGCCGCAGCGTTGCGACCTGATGGGCGCGGCCCTCGGCGCCTCCCGATGGCATGTGGGTCTCCTGGTCCCATTCCAGCACGGCGGCGGCGTGGCGGAGGTCCATGACGGAGGCGAGATGCTGGCGGAGGGCGTCCATGCAGAGCGGGGAGACAGGGGAGCGGAACGTACCGCCGGAGCCGTCCGCATGG
>JBCCPW010000304.1:0-5097 GCA_039024735.1 Bacteroidota bacterium | reverse complement strand
GTTGCCCTCAAAGACAACGTCTCGGACGTGGTACAGCGGACCTTCGTCCACCTCCACCTCGACAACGAGTTCGGGCTCTTCGCCCTCGACCTCGCGCATGTACACGGAGTCTCGCATGACGCGAGCGCCGTAGTAGCCCCGGTCGTTGTAGAACCGGATCAGGCTTTCTTGGTCCTCCTCACCACCGGACTGTGTGTACGTGGAGGACGACCAGAACCGCCACCACCGGTCCTCGGGGGTGTTCTTGAGACGCCTGCGGAGGGTGCGCTCCGGGAAGGCCTCGTTCCCGACGAAGACCACGTCTTGGACCTCCACGCGCTCTCCCTTGTCCGCAGTCAGCGTGATGGCGAGGCGCTGGTCCCCCGGCACGTCGACGATCTCTTGGCTCGCCGAGACGGTCGCCAGCCGGTACCCCTTCTCGCGGAGGTACTCCTGCACGAGGAGGCGGCTCTGCTCCACGTCGCCCGTGCGGACGCGGCGGCCTCGGACGAGTGGAAGTTGATCGGTCACGTCGTCCCGCTCACTCCGGCCCAGGCCTTCCAGCGTCACCCCACCGAGGCGGGGCTGCTGCTCCACCCGGATGGTGAGGAACACGCCGGTTCCTGTGACTCGGTCCACGAGGATCTCGGCGTCCGCCGTCTGGGCGCGGTTGTAGAGGTTGCGGACGGCAATCGCGAACGCCTCATCGTCCGGCAGCGCGACGCGTGTGCCGGGGCGAAGGTCGGCGACCTGGATGATGAACGTCTCGGCGGACTCGTCCTCGACGCCTTCCACGGTGACGCCCAGAATCTCGTAGGTCTGCTGCAGATTGGGCTGTGCGAGAACGGGGGACGCAGCCAACACCGCCAGTGCGGCGGCGATCACGAAACGGATGCGAGGCATAAGGTGGGGAAACCGAATCGGAAGAGAAGCTACCGGGAGCGACGCGCCCCTCCTCGGGCAGAACGGGCGAAATCACGGCGCGAACGCCGTGCGCGACGGCCTATTGCGAGGGGACGATCTCGTGCCCTGCTCTCATCCACTGTCTGCGTGTGCGTGCACGTCCTCGTGGACTCGTCCGTAGCGGCGGTCGCGGTCCTGAAACTGCCGGATGGTGTCGTAGAGGGCCTCCCGGCGGAAGTCCGGCCAGAGGGTCTCGGTCACGACGATCTCCGCGTACGCGATCTGCCAGAGCAGGAAATTGCTCACCCGCATCTCCCCGCCCGTCCGGACGAGAAGGTCAGGGTCGGGCACACCGGCGCTGGGCAGGGCGTCAGCGACGTCCGCCTCGGTGATGGCGTGGGGTGCGAGGTCACCGAGGCGGGCCTGTTCCGCGAGCCGACGCGCCGCCTCGGTGATCTCCCACCGGCCGGAGTACGACAGCGCGAGGCCGAGCGACATGCGCGTGTTGCCCTCGGTGAGGCGGATCGCCTCTTCCATCTCGCGCTGGGCACGCGAGGGCAGACGCGAGAGGTCCCCGAGGGCACGCAGCCGGATCCCGTTCACGTGCAGCTTCTCGGCCTCCCGCCGGATGGTCCGGACGAGGAGTTCCATCAGAGCGGTCACCTCAGCGCGTGGGCGCTGCCAGTTCTCCGTCGAGAAGGTGTAGAGGGTCAGGTGCTGCACGCCGAGTTGGGCGCACGCCTCGGTGACCTCGCGGACGGACTCCACTCCGACCCGATGGCCCGTCGCGCGGCGCTTGCCTCGGGCCTTGGCCCAGCGGCCGTTTCCGTCCATGATGCAGGCGATGTGGACAGGGATCTCGCCACGAGCCGCCAGCGCGTCCTGCGCCGCCCGGTCGGCGGTCGTCTGGGGGGTGTCGGAGAGTTGGACGGGCATAGGGAAAGCTAGCCCGAGGCGGTGGACGTGCCGGTGAAGCGGTGGGGAGTCTGCCCGCCTCGGTGCCGAGGCGGGGCTACTTCCGCTTCGGGTCCAGCGCGTACATCCGGACCGCCCCGCAGTGCTCGCACCGGAACGCATCGACGAAAAACCGGCGTCGGCCTTTCGTCTTGAGACCCGTCCAGAAGCTCTTCTCGATGGCCCCCTCGGTCCACACATCTCGATCCGTGCCGCCCTGGTGCGACTCGAACACAAAGCCCAGCACCATGGGACCGCCGCACTCGATGCACAGGCGCTCCCCCATGACCGGATCTTGAACCCCGTCGCGGTCTCGGCGCGAGGATGTCTTGGACCTGCTCATCGCGCGCTATCCGAACCAGCGGACCGCGTCATTGAAGATGACGAACACCATCAGGGCCAGCAGCGCGATCATGCCCACCTGCTGCACGCGGAGCCGGAACATCACCGACGGCTCGCGGCGCACGATGCCTTCGTAGAGCAAGAACACGAGGTGCCCGCCGTCCAACACCGGTATGGGCAGGATGTTGAACACGGCCAGCGCGATGGAGAGCATCGCGACCATCCCCCAGAAGGCAGCGCCTCCCAGATCCGCGGCTTCCTTGGCCTGCTTCGCGATGATCAGCGGACCGCCGACGGTCTCGCGGAAGTTCTCGCGTCCGGTCACCATCTTGCCTACGAACCCGAAATAGGTCCCCACCATCGCGACCGTCTGGTCGAATCCGAGGGCGGCACTCTCCACGAGTGAGAGATCGCGGAGGCTCCCACCCATCACCGTCTCGTCGGACACGACGCCGAGGACGTAGCTCTCGCCGGAGGGACGCGGCGTGGCGGTGAGGCTCACCTCTTCGCCGTCGCGATCGAGGCGGAGCGCGAGAGGCTCGCCGCCGCTTTCACGGACAGCCTCGGTGAAGTCGTCCCAGGAGGACACCGTCTCGCCCTCCACCGCGAGGACCCGGTCGCCGGGTTGAATGCCCGCGTCCTCAGCTGCCGAACCCGTCGAGATGCCCGTGATGAGCGTCGGGCGCTGCCCGGCCAGGCCGATCACGCTGCTGAGGCTGACGGTCTCGCCTGCGTCCTCCACCTCGCGCTGCGCACGGGAGAACCGAGTGAGCGGCTGCTCGATGCTGCCGATCCGCACCGTGTCCACGCCGCGAATGACTGTCAGGTCCAGATCCTCATCCGCGAGCACGATGGGGGTGAGCGCCTCGATGCGCTCCAGACGCTCGCCGTTGATGGCGTAGACGCGGTCGCCGGTCTGAAACCCCATCTCCTCCGCGATGGAACCCGGAATGACCTCGAAGGGGATGTTCTCGGGCGGAGTCGAGCGCTCGCCGTAGCTCAGGTTGAGCCCGGTGTAGACCATCCACGCGAAGATGACATTGAAGATCACGCCTCCCGAAATCACCAGCATCCGCTGCCAGACGGGCTTCGCGCGGTACTCGTCCGGCTCCGGGTCCGTCGGCTCCGCCGGGATGGGCTTGCCTTTGTCGTCCAGCTTGGGTTCCATCGCTGGGCGCCCGTCGTCGTCCAGGACGGGTTGGCCGTTCGCGTCCACCATCGGCTGCATCTCATAGGGCACCTCCAGACTCTCGTCGATCATGCCCGCGATTTTGACGTATCCACCGAGGGGGATCGCACCGAGGCGGTACTCGGTCTCACCGACTTGCTTCGCGACAAGGTTAGGCGGGAACCCGATTGAGAAGGCATCGACGCGCATCCCGAAGAGACGCGCGAAGAGGAAGTGGCCCAGCTCGTGAACGAAGACGAGGATGCCGAGCGCGATGGCGACCCAGAAGAAGTACGACAGGACAGAGAGCACAGCGATCTCAGCGGTGGGGATGGGGGGACGACCGCCCCCGAACGCGCGTGTCAGACAAATGTGTCGCGAAAGCTAGACCCGAGCGGCGCCATGGACCGGCTCAGGCCGCCTCGGCACCGAGGCGGGCAGACTCACGGACGCACCGGCGAGCCTCGGAATCAGCGGACAGGAGGGCATCGAGGCTCTCGGAGGGCAGATTCCCACACGCATCGAGCGCCTGTTCCACGAGTCGCGGAATGTCCGTGAAGCCGATTCGGCCCTCCAGGAAGGCCGCGACGGCGATCTCATCGGCGGCGTTGAGGACGGCGGGAGCGGCTCCGCCCTCCTCCATCGCGCGGAACGCGAGCGCGAGTGCGGGGAACGCCTCCAGATCAGGCTCGGAGAAATCCAGGCTGCCGAGGGTGGTCCAGTCGAGGCGGGGGTGCGGAGCGGGCCAGCGGTCGGGGAACGAGAGGGCGTACTGGATGGGCACGCGCATGTCCGGCACGCCGATCTGGGCCTTCGCCGAGCCATCCACGAACTCCACGACGGAGTGCACGATGGACTGCGGATGGACCACCACGCCGATCTGGTCCGGCGTGAGATCGTAGAGCCAGCGGGCCTCGATGACCTCCAGCCCCTTGTTCATCATCGTGGCTGAGTCGATGGTGATGCGGGCGCCCATGTCCCAGTTGGGATGGTTGAGCGCCTCGGTGGGCGTCACCTCGGCGAAGGTGCTCGGGTCGCGTTCGCGAAACGGCCCGCCGCTGGCGGTCAGGATCACACGGTCCACCGAGGCGGGCGGCTCACCGACGAGGCACTGAAACAGCGCCGAGTGCTCGCTGTCGATGGGGATCACGCGAGCGCCCGTGCGGCGTGTCGTCTCGGCCACGAGAGCACCGGCGATCACGAGCGCCTCTTTCGTCGCGAGGGCGACGTCGGTCCCGGCCTCCAGCGCCGCGAGGGTTGGGCGGAGGCCCGCCGCGCCGACGACGGCACTGACGACCACGTCCGCCTCGGGGTCGGCCGCGAGCGACACGAGCGCCTCGTCTCCCGCGATCACCTCGATTCCGGTTCCTGCGAGGGCGGTAGCGAGATCAGGATAGAACGCTTCGTCCGTCAAGACGACTCGCTCCGGCCGGATCTCGCGCGCCTGCTCGGCGAGCAACTCCCAGTTGCGGCGCGCGGCCAGCGCGCGGATCCGAAGCCGCTCGGGATGGAGCGAGGCCACCTCCAGCGTCTGCGTCCCGATGGATCCCGTCGAGCCGAGAACGACGACCTGGCGGCGGTCTCGCGTGGCGCGAGGCGAGGGAGAACGGAGGTCGGGAATCATCGAGGCGTACTACGGAGTCTCTGCGACCGTTGGCCGAACGGCGGGCGAAGATAGCCGCCCGGCCGCCCTACCTTCTCGGACACCCTCTTCGATCTCGTGCGCCGCCTCGCTGCACCGTCCGCTCCGC
>JBCCPW010000303.1:0-5098 GCA_039024735.1 Bacteroidota bacterium | reverse complement strand
CGTCCGCCGATATGTGTTCCCGGAGCGTCCGCGAGACGGCTACGGCCCGAGCGCCTATGGCCTCCACATGGACCCGACGGGCACGCTGTGGTTCGGTCACCTCGGTGGACTCTACCGCCGCTCGCCGTCGGGCGAGTTCCGCGTGCGCGCCTCGGAGGGAGCCATCGAGCGCATCCAGACCGTTCCAGGCGGCGCGTGGGTCGGCACCGCGGAGGGGCTCCACCGCTACGACGAGGCCGAAGACGCCTTCCAGCCCTTCCAGCACGACCCCTCCGATCCCCTTTCCATCTCCGACGACGCCACGCTGGCGATCCATATGGACGCGCGCGACCGCCTCTGGGTCGGCACGCAAAGCGGGCTGAACCGCTACGACCCTGACCTCGGCGGGTTCATCCACTTCGACGCCCGCGACGGCCTCCCGAGCAACGTCATCTACGCCATTCTCGAAGACGACGACGGGCGCCTCTGGATCTCCACCAACCGGGGCCTCGCGCGCTACGACGAGACCGCCGCCGAGCCCTTCCGCGCCTACACCGAGGCGGACGGGGTCGGCAATGTGGAGTTCAACCGCCACGCCGCCTGGCGCGACGCCGACGGCACGATGTACTTCGGCGGCGACCGGGGCGTGACGGTCTTCCACCCGGACGATCTCGCCGCGCCTGCCCAGCAGTCGCCCATCGTGGTCACGGCCGTGCGGCGCTCCACGCGCGAGGGCACCGAGACGACGCCCTACCCTGGCACGGGGTCCATCACACTCGCCCCCGAGGTCACGACCTTCGCCTTCGAGTTCGCTGCGTTGGACTTCACCCAGGCCCACCTGAGCCGCTACGCCGTTCGGCTGGACGGCTGGGACGAGGACTGGGTCGAGATCGGCGACCGGCGCGAGGTGGCGTACACCAACCTGCCCCCGGGTCCGTACACGTTCCGCGTCCGCACGGCCAGCGCGGACGGCGCCTGGGGAGCAGAAGCCACGGCAGTGGCTGTGCTGATCCGGCCCGCGTGGTGGCAGACCGCATGGTTCCGCCTGCTCGCCGTGCTCGTGTCGGTCGGCCTCGTGGCGGGCGTGGGCTGGGACGTCTCCCGCCGCCGCTACCGCCGCGAACTCGCCGCCCTCCGTGCGAAGCAGGCCCTCGATGCCGAGCGCGCCCGCATCTCCCGCGACATGCACGACGAGGTCGGTGCGTCGCTGAGCGAGATCGCCATCCTGAGCGAGTTGGCCCAGCTCTCCGCGCAAAGCACTGCTGGAGGCGACGGCGCTCCCACTCCACCCACCGGGCGCCTCCGCCAGATCGCCGAGACGTCGCGCGAGACCCTGGACTCCATCGCCGAGATCGTCTGGGCCCTCAACCCCACCAACGACCGCCTCCCGACGCTCTCGGCATATCTCCGCGAGCACGCCGCCCGCTACGCCGAAAGCACCGGGCTGCGCGCCACGCTCCGCTTCCCCGCCCACCCGCCGGACCGTCCCGTCTCCGCCGAGGTCCGCCGGGCCGTCTTCCTGATCTTGAAGGAGGCGCTGCACAACGTGGTCAAGCACGCGGGCGCGACGGGCGTGGACATGTCGCTCCTCCTCCCCGACGATTCCGCGGACTCGGCCCGCCTCGGTACCGAGGCGGAAGGGCTGGGGGCGCTGGTGCTCATCGTGGCGGACGACGGCGCGGGACTGGCAGAGGAGGTGGGCGGCGATGGCGCTCCGGCACGGATCCGGGGCGGCAACGGGCTGCACAACATGCGCCAGCGTGCGGAAGAGATCGGCGGAACGCTGGTGGTGGAACCGGGCGTGACGGGCGGGACGGTGGTGCGACTCTCGGTGCCGCTGGGTGAGACCATCGCGCGATAGGCTCGCGAGGCACGCCTGGCAAGAATCACACGCCTGTGTGATGTGTGGAACCCGCCCTCGCGGGAGGTTGGCGCTGCATCCGACCGACTGCCCATGCGCCGACTCGTCTTCCTCCTCGCCCTCGCGCCGCTCACTGCCCTCGCGCAACCCGACCCCTACGCCCCCGCCCCGCTCACGCCTGGCACCTTCGAGTTGACCCTCACCGAGGCGGACGGTGCTGAGCGCGAAGTGGACGGCCTCGCGATCTTCGTCGCCCATCCCGAGGTGCTCGGTGGCGGGTGGACGCTTCTGATGGACAGCGGCACCGAGGTCTTCGCGCTGGAGCGCGGCACCCCACCCAGCACCGAGGGCGCCGACTTCGGGGACGCCCGCGTCACCACTGCCCCTGGCGACGACGTGTGGGCCTACGTCCGCCTCGATGACGAGTCCGCGGGCGTGTACAGCACCGGCGCTGCCCCGCCCGACTCACCCAACCGACTCGACATCGCGGAAACCGGCGAGAGCGAGGTCGTCGGCGCGTTCGACTTCTCGGCGCTCCGCGTCATGGCCGCTAGCCCGAACAGCCGCCTCCGTATCGCGGGCCGCTTCCACGCCCTCGACGAGCCGACCCCGGATGGGGAGGACGAGGCGACGACGACGGAGGAGTACCCGCCCATCGCAAGCTCGCGCACCTGTCCCGATTTCTGGGACTGGACGGGCGCTCAGGTGCCCGGCGGGCTCGGGTCGTGGAGCGGCTACGCCAACCTGACCAACGTGGGCGGGCCAGTCCAACTCGTGGACGGTCAGATGATGGGCGCACCGGGCTGGCAGATGCAGCTCATCAACGGCTGCAACATGAACTACCCGGGCTCCTACAACATGTTCATCGGCCACACGGCGTCTTCGCTGCGCGAGGGCATCTTCCGTATCAAGAACGGATTTCTCCTCGCCGAGGGCTCGCCGCTGAGCCGCTTCGAGGTCGCCGCGAGCGTCAATGGGCCGTACTCGCAGCAGTACCTCTACGTCTCCGGCTACGTCTGGATCACCAACGTGGAAGGCGAGCGCGTGAACGGACGCTACAGCGGCTATGCCCTGCCCGTCCCGCATCCGACACTCGCGGCCGGGCCCCTGATCTTCAACTACGGCGGCTTCTCCGCACGGCGGCCGCAGAGCATTCAACTGCCGCCGAACGTCCAGCTACCGCCCAACGTCCAGTTGCCCAACCGCAGGGGCAACTGAGCCGCCACGTCCAGCCCACTCCTTCCGCCTCGGTACCGAGGCGGAGGGTACGGGACTGACGGAGGGAGGTGGGCGGCGATGGCGCTCCGGCACGGATCCGGGGCGGCAACGGGCTGCGTCATGCGGCAACGCGCCGAGGACATCGGAGGCACGCTGCGTGCCGAGCCGGGGCAGCGGGCGGGACTGTGGTTCGCCTGACGGTACCACTCGCGGAGCCCGCCGCGATGCCAGCCAGAGGCGGGGGGACAGGGCCCAGCACATCACGCGGAAGCCTCCGCTGATCGGGGGGATCCGTAGACCCGGGCGTGGGTTCTCCCTGATGGGCATCGAATGGAAGCGCTTGCGAGGGAGGGGGGACTAGGCTATCATGCTGCACTGAAAACGTTTTCAGCTTCGAGGCTTCCGCCCATGCCCAATCGGTTCTACATCGTCCGCACCGCCCTCATCGTCGCGTTGGGCGGCTTCCTGATGGGCTTCGACGCCTCGGTGATCTCCGGCGTCGTGGGATTCATTGAGGTTGAGTTCTCGCTGACGAAGGCACAGCTCGGGTTCTCCGTCGCCTCGCTCACGCTCACGGCTGCGCTCGCGATGATGGTTGCCGGTCCCCTGGCGGATCGGTTCGGTCGAAAGCCGATCCTCTTCGCCGCGGCGATCCTCTACGCCATTTCAGCCATCGGGTCTGCCCTCGCGCCCTCCTTCGGCGTTCTCGTCGTGGCGCGGATGATTGGCGGGCTCGGCGTCGGCGCCTCGCTCATCATCGCGCCGGTGTACATCGCCGAGATCGCGCCGCCGGAGATGCGCGGCCAGATGGTCTCGTTCAACCAGTTGAACATCGTGATCGGTATCACGGTGGCCTTCTTTACCAACTACCTCATCCTCCAACTCGCGGACTCCCCGCCCTTCGCGGGCAACGAGTGGCGCTGGATGCTCGGGCTCGAAACCCTACCCGCCATTCTGTACTTCGGCGGGCTGTTCTTCGTGCCGAGCAGTCCCCGCTGGTTGCTCATGCAGGGTCGGCGGGACGAGGCGCTGCCCATCATGCAGATGGCCGTCGGCAACGTGGCCGCCGTGCAGGAACTGGACGACATCCAGAAGGCCATGGCGGAGGACGCCAACAAAGACAAGGGGAGCCTCAGGGACCTCTTCTCGCCCTCGCTCCGGCTGGTGCTGACCATCGGCGTTGTGATCGCCATCATCCAGCAGGCGACGGGCATCAACGCGGTGTTCTTCTACGCGCCGACCATCTTTGAACAGTCGGGCATTGGGACGGACGCGTCGTTTGTCCAGGCCATCTTCGTGGGCGTCATCAACCTCGTGTTCACGCTCCTCGCCATCGCGTTCGTGGACCGCCTCGGGCGGCGTCCGCTGCTGATCGTGGGGCTGATCGGGATTACGGTCGCGATGGGACTTCTGGCGTACGGGTTCGGGCAGGCCACGTACACCCTTTCCGAGGAAGCGCCGAACATCGTCGCGGAACACGCCGACGCCATCGCGCCACTCGTGGGTCAGACGTACGACAGCGACGTGGCCTTCAAGGCTGCTCTGACCGAGGCCATCGGACGGGAGGCCGCAACCGAGCACGAATCCACCTACCTGACCGACGCGGTGGCCCTGAGCCCGACGCTCATCCTGATCGGCATTCTGGGCTTCGTGGCCTCGTTCGCCATCTCGCTCGGCCCGGTGATGTGGGTCCTCTTCTCGGAGTTGTTCCCGATGTGGATCCGAGGCATCGCGATCTCCTTCGTGGGACTCATCAACTCGGCGGTGAGCTATGGCGTGCAGCAGATCTTCCCCGTGGAACTGGCCGCCCTCGGCGCGTCGATGACGTTCGCCATCTTCGGCGTCATCGCCGCGCTGGGCCTCGTGTTCGTCTGGTTCGTCGTGCCCGAGACGAAGGGGAAGAGCCTCGAAGAGTTGGAAGCCGAGCTCGTCCGCGCGTAGCTCGCTTCGGTTGTGCGCACCCGCCTCGGTCTCGCGATGGCTGCCTTCGTTCTCCCCTCGGCCTGCCAGGACCCGGGCGCCTCGGTGCTGCCCAGTGGG
>JBCCPW010000302.1:0-5118 GCA_039024735.1 Bacteroidota bacterium | reverse complement strand
CGGCTACGTCTACTGCCAGTGCGGCACCAAGATGTACAAGCCCAGCAACATGAAGAAGTACTACTGCCGAGGCTGCCTCAACAAGCTGCCGACCGTCGATATGGAGACGGTCTTTGTCGAGCAGATGAAGGCGTTCCTCCTTGACCCCGAGGCCATTGCTGCTCAGGTCGAGGCGGGCACCGAGCGTTTGCAGGAACGCCGGGCGCTCATGCAGACCTTGCTCTCAGAGCGCAGGGGACTGCAACGCCAGATGGACAAGACCTACCAACTCTACCTGGACGGGGAGTTGGACTCCCGAGGCTTCGGTGAACGCAACACCCCACTGGAGAACCGCCGTCGAGCCCTTGATGATGAGATCCCCCGACTCCAGGGAGAGCTAGACGCCCTGGTGATTGACCAGCACTCGGTCGCTGATGTAATCGCCCACGCCTCCACCCTCTATGAACGCTGGCCCACCCTGAGCTTCGAGCACAAGCGGGCCATCGTGGAGACCGTCGTAGATCGCATTACGGTGGGCGATGACTGGATTGACATACAGCTAGCCTACGTTCCCTCCGGTGCCCACCCAGTCCACCGAAAACCGGGAAAAGTCATCCCGGCGGGTGATCGTCCCCCACACCCCCGGGAAGTAGCTGTCAAAGGGGAACACATGGATGTCCCTGCGGCCACGCGGGGGACCCCCACAAGCCCTGCGTCTGCGCACCCGGACAGGTGCAGCGCTACCTCTCGAAGGTGTCCGGGCCGCTTCTGGACCGCATCGATCTGCACGTGGAGGTCACCCCGGTCCCCTTCGACGACCTCAACCGCGACCGACCCGCCGAGGCGAGCGCCTCGGTGCGAGAACGGGTGGTGGCGGCGCGGGAGGTGCAGGCGGAGCGCTTCCGCGAGACGGACACGCACTGCAATGCGCAGATGCGCGCTCGTGATGTGCGCCGCTATTGCAAACCGGATGCTGCCGGACAACAACTGCTCAAGGCGGCCATCGAGCGGCTTGGACTGTCCGCCCGCGCCCACGACCGCGTGCTCAAGGTCGCCCGCACCATCGCAGACCTTGCAGGCGACGACGCCGTCACCGCGATGCACGTCGCCGAGGCGGTGCAGTACCGCTCCCTCGACCGGAGCGGCTGGGGCCTCGGCTGAAGGGCCCGGGATGATCGACTGGCTCCTTCCCGACGACCTCACCGAGGCGGGCACGGCTTTCCGCCTCGGTGAGGTGGGGGAGGATGCCGCCCGGTACCGAGGCTTCCGCGTGCCCTCGGCCCGGCGGCGCGGATTCGACTACGCCGCCGGGTGGTTCTTCGTGACGTTCGTGACACGCAGCAGGACGCGATGCCTTGGCGAGATCCGGCGGGGTGCGATGCATCTGAACGCCTTGGGTCGCGTCGTGCTCGAAGAATGGCACCGGACCGGCACGATGCGTCCGGGGGTTGTGTTGGACGCGGTGGTGGTGCTACCGGATCACGTCCACGCGATCATCGGGATTGTGGATGGGCGAACCATCGGAATGGTGAAACCGGGTACGGATGGCGCCCCCACCCCCACGTCCGGTAGAGACGCCCCGCGGGGCGTCTCTACGGGCGATTTCGATGGGCCAGACGCGGGAACGGCGCCCCGTTTTGGCGCCCGTCGCGAATGGCGTCCGGGCGTACTGGGCGCCGTCGTCAACCACTGGAAAGGTGCGTGCACCCGCCACATCCGGCGCGACCACGATCCCGCCTTCGCGTGGCAACCCCGGTTCTACGATGTGATCCTGCGCGACGAGCGCCGCCTCCACCTGGCACGAGTGTACGTCCTCGACAACGCCGCCCTCCACGCGTCACGCGGTGACTACCGGTGATCCCGCCTCGGTGACGGTCCAAACTTCCTTGCCTCCGCCACCGAGGCGGGGCTTACTCGCCCGATCCAGGGTCCGTCGCGACAGACACGCGCAGGTCCAACTCCGCCGCAGCCCCCGCCACAGCCGCGAGCACGCCGATCTGCGCCTCTCGGTCGGCGTAGACCGCCACCGCATCGCGGTCGCCCTTGAGTTCCGCGAGAGTGATCGCGAGGCTGTCCGGCGTCGTGGGGGTGTCGTCCACGAACAGACTGCCGTCCGGGAGGATGGAGACGGCGATGTACTGCGCTTCGAGCGGCGTGGCGCTGGCTGTGTCCGGTAGTTCCACTCGTAGCCCGCGCTGCGTCACGAAGGAGGACGTGAGCAGAAAGAAGATCAGCAGCAACAGGACGATGTCCGTCAGCGACGCGAGGCTGAACGCCGTGATCGGTTTCCGTCCGGTGGAGAAGTTGAGCGGCATCGCGCGCTACGCCGGAAGGGGAGCGGGAGCGCGACGCTCAGGAGCGGGCGCCTGGAGGATGTCCAGGAAGTCCGTCGAGGCCGTCTCCAGATCGTTGACCGTCCGGTTGATCCGGTTCACGAGGAGGTTGTACGCGAAGAGCGCCGCCACGCCGACCGCGAGCCCAGCCGCAGTGGTCACAAGGGCTTCCCAGATGCCGCCCGCGAGGAGTGATGGATTCACGAGCCCCTCGAAGCGCTGCAGTTGCTGAAAGGCGCTGATCATGCCCACGACCGTCCCGAGAAACCCGAGCATGGGCGCGATGGCGGCGGTGGACGCGAGGAGGTCCATCCGTTTTTCCAGCTTGTACGTCTCGCGCCGCCCCGCCTCCTGCACGGCCTCTTTGATCTCACCGATGGGCCGCCCGACGCGCTCCAGCCCGCGCTGGATGATCCGTGCCGCCGGTGTGTCTTGCGCACGGCAAAAGCCAATCGCACCCGAAAGATCTCCCGCCTCGACGTAGCTGCGGACCGTCTCGGTCAGGCGCGAAGGATCGCCCGTGGCACGGCTGAGGGCACGAAACCGCTCCACCACCAGGAAAAGGGCGAGGACGGACAGGATGGCGATGGGAATCATCGTCCACCCGCCCTGCACCATCAGGTCGAGGAACGACAGCGTCTCCTCGGCCGGAGCCGGGGCCAGGGTGGCGAGAGTGTCCGGCGGGAGAGCGGCCGACGTGTCAGCGGTCTGCATCACGGCGAAGACGGGCATTGGCTACACGTCGGCGAGGTTGAGAGTCCAGATGTCGTCGCGACCGCGCAGGTCCTCGGGGAGCCGGTCTCGGACCGAATAGGCATCCTCTCGCGAGTCGAAGTCGCCTAGCGCGACCCGGTAGATCGGCTGCCCGCGAAGTGTGCCCTCGATGAGGTTCGCGCGGAACCCGGCGCGCTGGTAGCGGCGCACCATCTCGACGGCTTCGTCTCGGTTCGAGAGCGAGACGAGAACCCAGGTGAAACCTTCCCCGTCGAGTCGAATCGGCGCGTCGCCTGCGAGGGCAATCGCGAGATCATCCGAGAGACCCGTGAGATCCGGAGCCAGTGGGTTGTCTGCCGGTGGCGTGGGACGAGAGAGGCTACCACCGGCCCTCGGTGCGGACCGGATGCGGCCCTGCGTCGCACCCGAGGCGGACGAACCTCCCGGTGCCCCTGTCGCGGCCCCCGGTGCTTCTGAAGTCCCCGAGGGGGACGGAGTAACGCCCGTCACGACCTGAGCAGGGGGGAGGTCGGGATCCAGAGCCGCCTCGGTGTCGGGAGCAGTCTCAGCAGACACGTCGTCGGTCAATCCTGGGTCTCCATCCGTCAGGGCGGGATCCGTGGCGTTGGTGGTGGCTGCAGACGGCGCGGTCTCAGCGGTGGGGGTGGCATCGGCCGTGCCTCCGGCAAAGCGCGGCCAGAGAATGAATGCCGCAGTGGCCAGCCCGACGATCAACAAGGCCAGCACGGCCCACAGCAGGAAACCGCGCCGACGTTCGGGTTCCTGCTCGGTGTCGTAAGGCTGATAGGGCGGCTCGGCCGTTGGGGTGTCGGGGCTCCAGCCGCCGGGCATGTGTGGCAAGCCGTCCGGTCGCGCCGTGATGAGAAGCGACTCATCGGTGGTGGCGGAACCCGAGGCGGGTTCTGCCGGAGGCGGTTCCTCCGGAGAGACCCACTCATCGATGGTCATCGTCTCCTTCCAGGAAGACGGCGGCTCCTCCGCTGCGGGAGGCGAGGTGGGAGGTGACGGCGAAGCGCCCAGATGAGACGCCGAAGGTGCACCCGTGGACCAGATGCCCGCGAGGAGATCATCGACGGCGTCATCCGTTTCGTCGGATACTGCGAGACCAGACGTGAAGGCGTCCGCCTCTGCCGCCTCGGTGGGGGAGTGGTCAGCATCCGAAGCCTCGGGGTGTCCGGACCCGCTGCTGGTCTCCCCCGTGGTGATCCATCCCTGCGACGCAGGCAGGGGCTTCGGAGAAGTAGCCGAGGTGGACGCCTCGGTGAGCGAGTCCGAATCCGCCTCGGTCGCCTCGCGCAGCGACGCCGCGAGAGACGACGGTTCGTCCTCTTCGAATGTCCCGCCGATGGTAAAGGCGTCGAGATCCGCGAGATCGTCCTGCCCATCGCCGTAGCCATCCCCGAAGGCGCCGTCTCCGTACGGCCCGTCCTCTTCATGGGGCACCGAGGCGGCCGTGGCGGATTCGAGAGGGGCCATCTCGGGTGGCTCAGTGGGGTAGCCGAGGTCATCGTCGTCGGCTGGAGCCGGAGGGGGGGGCTCGGCGAGCCGCACCGGACCTGCGACGATCACTTCGGGCTCCTCAGGCTCGGACTCCGAGCGGACATCTTCCAGGTTGTCGGGCGTCTGGTTGATCTGGCTGAGCAGAGCCGGGTCGGTGCCGAACAGGAGCCCACGGTCGGAGCGCCTCAACACCCCGACGCCTTCCAGGACGACCTCGCCCTTTGCCGCGAGTAGGGCTTCCAACTGGTCAATGGAGTCGCGAAGGGCCGTGACGCCTGCCGACGCGGAGACATTGAGGCGACGGGCGAGGCCGCTCGCCATATTCGTGGGGTCCGGTTGCGGACCGAGGACGAGCCGGATGGACTCGCGCGGTGGCTGAAGTGACCGCGAGCCGTCGGCCTGTACGTTGACGCGAGCCGGGACGCGGACACGCCGAATGGTGCCGAAGCCGGGGAGGGGCGCAGGCTCGTTGGCGAGAAGCCGAGCGCGGATGGTGGCAGAGAGAACGGAGAGAGAAGCCACGGGCTCGCGTGCAGAGTACAGAAAGGTAGGGGTGATCCGTGTGAGCCGT
>JBCCPW010000301.1:0-5121 GCA_039024735.1 Bacteroidota bacterium | reverse complement strand
GAGCGCGTTGTCCACGCAGCCGATGTCCAGCGCGATCACCTCGGTGGGCGACGCCAGTTCAGCGAGCGGGCCGTTGGAGCCGGTGTGCTCCCGCCGGAGCCTCGCACAGTCGATGGGCTCCTCGAACGTCATCCCGATGACCTCACCGAGGCGGAGCACCTCGTCGGCGGGCTCGGGCAGGCCGAACATCGCGGGCGCGGTGCGGTCGATCACACCGGCCACGGCGGAGCCTTGGAATGGCGGCGACGTGGTCCCGGAGCGGCTCGCGACCGCCCGGAACTCGTACGCCCCGTCTGGCAGCGCGACCGGGGGCTCCCACAGGACCGTGGAGGTCTCGGCGTCGATGCCTGTGACCGTCTGCCATGCGCCGTCCGCCACGCGGTATTCCACGCCCACCTGATCCAACGCTGAGGCGTCGAGGTCGGTGAGGGTGAGGCGAACGGTCGGGTCGTCGGTGGAGACCACCCAGCCGTCTTCGGGCTCCAGCAGCCGGACCGGCGCGATGGAAGGCGTGAACGACACCGTGAACCGCGCGGTGTCGGCGGTGACGAGACCGAGTTGCGGGGCCGTCCGCCAGATCGCGTGGTCGAAGGGCGAGTACGCGATGATCGCCACGTCCGAGGTATCCGCCTCGGGGCCACGCTCGACGGTGATCGGGAAACTGATTGTCTGGTTGGGCTCGATCAGGACGCGCTTCTCGGAAAGCACCGCGCCACCGAGCATGACCGTGGTCCCGTCCGGGTTGAGGTGCGGGGGCGCATCCAAGACGTACTCGCGTCGCTCGTCGCTCTCGCTCGCGTTGGTGAGTTGGAGCGTGAACACGGCCGCGTCACCGTCCGGGATGTCGTTCCGCTCGGGCGGGTCGATGGCGAGTAGCGGGTTGTCTCGCTTCTGCGTGTTCGGTTCCCACGGGTTGGAGGAGGCGCCGCTGACCGTGTTGAAGACGTACGTGCCGTAGGTGGAGTCTCGCGCCACGTCCACGGAGAAGTAGTCGCCCGCGTCGCTGTCCGAGAGCGTGTACCCCGTACCAAACGCCTCCGTGTCGGCCGTCGCCCGACCGAAGGTCTGCTTCGTGTCGAACTTGACGACGCCCAGGATGAAGTTGTCGAATCCGGCGGAGATGAGGCCGCCGAAGCGGGTGTCCGTGCTGAACGTGACGTTGCTCTCGTAGGCCGTCTTGAAGGTGGTATCTGCGGCGACGCCGTAGTTGTAGGTCGTCCCACCACTGAAGGACCGGTTCTCGACCGCCTCGCCTTCCAGCGCCGTCGCGACGAGCGTGGAGTCGTACCGGATCATGTCCTTCCAGTTGTCGATGGCGCTGCGAAGCGTCACCGACGGGGGTGCCTCGCCGGTTTGCTCAGGCTCCTCTCCTTCGATCTCGGCGCCATCCCCCGCCAGCCGGGCGAGGTCTTCGAGTTCGGGAATCAGCGTCTCCTCGATGTGTGTCTTGCCGTAGACGAAGCTCGTTGCGAACGGGTCGCTCTGGTCGAAGTCCGTCGCGAGAGCCGTCGAGAGTTGAACCTGACACGAGGTCGCGTCGGTCTCCACCACGTCCGCCTCGGCGAAGAGCACGTTCAGGCCGACGCCCGCGAAGAGGTCTTCACCGGACCAGCCGGTATCGCCGCGTGTCTCCCAGCGCTCCGTCGTCGTCGCGCAGACTTGCATGTTGCTCTCCGGTGGGCCGTTTGTCTGGGTGACGCCGCCGCCAAGGAGCGTCGTGCTCTGGAGCGAGAAAGCACCACCCGTGTTGACCTGCACGATGAACCCGACCGAGAGCTTGAGGCCAAGTTTGAGGTCGAGTTGGACGCCGCCCGCGCCCGAGAACGTGTTGACCTGGGAGAAGGACGTGCAGCTCTTGGTCTCCTCCGCCACAAACGCCGACGACTCCGTGCCCGGCGGGTCGCGGAGGATCATTACCGGGATCTCGCTCATCGTGGCGGTCACGAACGTGGCGGGCTTCTCGCGATAGCCTTCCACGACGGCCCAGACGGTCTCGGTGACGCTCGGCCCGTCAGGCACGTCTAGTACGGCTGTGAGCGACTTCTGGTAGGAGCGGTCCACCCCGGCGACGGTTCGGCCTGCGAAGGTGTCCGGCGAGCGTGCGAACGAGGTGTACTGCGCTATGCCGTTTTCGAGAGTCACTTCCACAGGCTCGTCCGCGTCGGCGAAGCCGTCGAAGATGCGGAGCGTCCCGGCGTCCACCGGGCAGATCCCGCCGTCCTCGCCGTAGTCCTCGAACGCGCGGATGGTGAGCGGCGGGCGGCTGTACTCCGAGAGAACGGGCACCGCAGGGATCGTCTGGCGCGGGTTGCCGTCCACGTCCACGACGGTGTACCCACCCGACGCGCACGCCGAGGCAGGCGCACCCAGGCCCTCGATGACGAGACGAATCGGGGCGCGGTAGCGGAAATCGACGGTGTCCGCCTCGGTGGTGAGGTCGGCGGAGAGGACGCCGAGGTTGCGGAAGAACTGGACCACGTCGGCGCGGTCCAGGGTCTCCGGGATGTTCTCGATGTCGACGAACTCCAGGTTGTACGCCAGAGGCGGGAGGACGAGCGGGGCCTGCGTCGTCGCGTCCCGGTATGGCGCCGAGGCGTCCGTGGTAAACGTCTGGTCGAAGAGGAGGTCCTCGGTGGTGATGCGGAAGGTGAGGTTGCCGATGGGCCGCTCGCAGCCGCCAGCGGCCTGCCCGCGCAACTCGCGCGAGGTCGTGTTGGTGAAGCGGAGGCCGTCGAGGTCACGCGTCACGTCGAGTTCGGCGGTGCCATCTTCGTACGCCTGGCCGTCGAAGTCCGCCGTGAACGCGAGGCCGGGGAACGACTCGCTCCGCGCCTCGATGACGTGCGCGCCCGAGCCGCGCACGGCCACGGCGAAGGTGCCGTCGCTCTCGGAGGACCCGGCGACCGTCCCATCCACGAGGATCTCGATCTCCGGCGCCGGGAGGTCGGCCTGTCCCGGCCAGAACTCCTGATCCGCCGCGTGGACCACCGTTCCGCGTACGGTGAACGCGGAGGTGTCGGTGAAGTCCATCTGGTTCTCCGTGGGCGACTCCGGCGTGAGCGTGGCCGAGCGCGTACCCGGGGTGAACTGGCGGGTGGAGTCCGTGGGCGTGACGTTGAAGGACGTGCTCTCGCCGTAGCGGAGGCCTGCGAAGGTGTAGTTGCCGTTGGCGTCGGAGACGGCGCAGGTGTTGAGCGGGGCGCCCTGGCGGGTCCACTCGGCGCCGCCCTGGAGCGTCGCGTGGCGACCGCCTTCCGTGAGGTCGGTCAGGATGCGGCCGGTGCCTTGCTCCATCGCCCAGTAGGCGTAGAGATCGGGCTCGTCACCACCCAACGGTCGGGCGTTTTCGAAGGCATCGGCGATCTCTGCGCCGGTTTTCGCTCGGGACCACACGCGCACGTCGTCCACGCGTCCGTCGAACGCGGGGTCGGATGGCCCGAAGCCATTTCGATAGCTCGGCATGCCGCCGATCATGAAGTCGCCGTTGGCGGCAGAGGGCGCAGCGAAGGGTTGCGTCGCGATGAACGCTCCGTTTATGTACCAGGAGACGTTGCTTCCATCGTGCGTTGCGGCGACGTGGTGCCAGCCGGGTTCGAGGTCGAAGCTGCCGATGTTCAGGCTCGGCCCGTCCGCGTTGCGCATCCGCAGGCCAGTGCGTCGCGCGGTTCCATCAGGGCTCGGCCCAGCGTGGATGACGATCTCGTTGGACTGGCCGTCGGTCCGAGGCGGACCTTCGAGGCCGAGCACCGGACGCCACACGTCGTTTGCATCGCTGTTGAACCACGCCTCGATGGTGAAGGCCTCCGGCAACAGGCCAAAAGCGGGGGCGACCGCGCGTCCCGCGAGGCCGTCGTACATGACCGCCTGGTCCAAACCGGGCGCGAGGCAGACGCCCGTCCCGATGACCGGCGCGCCCTCGGCCGTCGCCAGCCGGCCGGAGATGGTGCCGTTGGGCGGGGTGTAGCCCTCGTCGCACGTGCGGCCGGACTCGCCCAGCGGGTTGGTGTCGGACTCGTCTTCGCCGAAGAAGGACGCGACGCAGTAGGAGTAGGCGTCGCCCGGTGCCACGTCGAAGTCGTCGAAGATCTCGACGTTGGGCTCCACGGTGCCGACGAGCACGTAGTCGGTGTCATTCGGGCCGAGGCGGTAGACGCGGTGGCCGTCTTCCTCCGCCGCCTGGTCCTCCCAGCGAACCTGCACTCGGTTGGCGTATCGACCATCAGATGCCGCAACTTCGCTCGGCGGCGTGGAGAGCGTCGCGAAGTAGACCGCGCCGGTAACGCCGTCCGTCGCGGCTGTGGCGGGGGATCCGATGACGAGGTCCTCGCCCGTGGCAGCGATGTCCCACCCGAAGTACGTCTGCCCTCCGCTCTCTTCCGCAAGCCGAGCGACCTGCTCCCAGACTCCGGTGTTGACGTCTTGGCGGAACGTGTAGACCGCGCCCGGACCGTTCGATGCGACGGCGCTGATCGCGATGATGCCGTCCGTGATCGCTACGTCCTGTCCGAACCCGAGATCGCCCAACCCCGTGGGTGCCCGAAGCTCCTGTTCGAGCGTCCACGTGAAGCTGGCAGGCGCCTTGCGGTACACGTAGGCGATTCCTGCCAGTTGGGGCGCGCCGACGAGGAGGAGATCGTCCTTCACGTCCACGGATGTCCCGAACTGCTCGTCGTAGCCACGGTCCTGTGGCCGGTCGATCACGACCGGAGCCGTGGTAACGCCAGTGGGCGAGACGCTGTGAAGGTGGACCCGGTTGGCCGACCCCGCCCCGACCGCCAGGGCCTCTGGCGACGCCGCGAGCGCCGTGATCGAGTTCGCCGGGAGGGATCCAGCCGGCGGTGTCAGGCTGCCCTGGAACGCCCAGTTCTGACTCGCCTGGAACCGGCCGATAACCTGCGTGCCGTTCTCGATGTAGGACACGAACGCCCAGTCCGGCGTGAGGGCCACGTGCTCGCCCATCCGGGAGACCGCAGACGTGTAGAAGCGGTCGACGGGAGCCGCCTGGAGAAACGACCCGGATGGCGTCCGGTAGTAGGGCCGACAACGCGAGGAGGTGTGCCCCCCGTTGAGGAGGCCACCAGACCCACTCGCAGGTATGTCAGAATTAAAGTTGCAATTTCT
>JBCCPW010000300.1:0-5124 GCA_039024735.1 Bacteroidota bacterium | reverse complement strand
TTCCGTCCGGACACCGATTGGTTCGAGCGCGCCCGCCTCGGTGCGCTCCGCTTCGCGACGTACTGCTCGGCCTCGTTCGTGTCCGCGGAGGGCCTCGTGCTGACCAACCATCACTGCGCGAGGCAGTCCGTCACGGCCGCCTCGCTGGAGGACGACGTGGACTACAACGCCCTCGGGTACTACGCGGGCACCCGCGCGCAGGAGAAGCCCATCGAGGATCTCTTCGTGGAGCAACTCGTGGACATCATCGACGTGACGGAGGAGGTGGACGCCGCCGCGATGGAGGCCACCACCAGCACCGAGCGGCAGCAGGCCCGGCAAGCCGCCATCGAGGCGATCCAGACCCGGATCGGCGAGGAGCGCGGCGAGGGCGTCCGCGCCGAGGTCATCTCGCTCTACGCGGGCGGCCAGTCCAAGGCGTACGTCTTCCGCCGCTACGACGACGTACGGCTCGTCTTCGCGCCCGAGACCGCACTCGGCTATTTCGGCGGCGACCCGGACAACTTCACCTACCCCCGCTACAGCCTGGACTTCGCTCTCTTCCGCGCCTACGGCGACGACGGCGAGCCGCTCCAGCCAGAGGTCTACTTCCCGTTCGACCCCGAAGGCACAGATCCCGGCGACCTCGTCTTCGTCGTCGGCAACCCCGGCTCCACGACCCGCCTCCACACGGTCGCCGAGTTGGAGTATCGCCGCGATGTCACCGAGGCGGCCCTGCTCGCCTTCATCGACTCGCGCGCGAACGCCTACCGCGCCTACCTGGACGCCCACCCGGACGACCCACTCTTCGCCGAGCGCGAGGACACCTTTTTCTCCCTATCGAACGCGCGGAAGGCCTACACCGGCCGCGTGGAGGGCCTGCGCGATCCGTACGTGATCGCCCGTCGCGCCGCCGCCGAACGAGACTACCGTGAGGCTCTCACGGCCAACATCGAGGCGCAGGCGACCTACGGCGACGTGGTGGATCGCATCGCGGACAACCGGATGCGCGCCCGTGAGGTCGCGGCGCAGTCGCGCGCGTTCACGGCGTTCGGGCCGGGCTCGCCGTACAACGGCACGGCCCTCAACCGGGGCTTCGCGTACCTCTTGAGCGGTGGCGACACCGAGGCGGTCCTGGACGTTGAGGACCAGCCGATGGATCTCCAGATGCGGTTGATCGCGGCGCGCTATCAGGATCTCGTGGACCACCTCGGTGCCGACGATCCGCTCGTGGCCTCCCTCATGGGCGACCAGTCGCCGATGGAGGCTGCACAGGCTCTCATGGCCTCCACCGCGATGACCTCGCGTGAGACCACCGAGGCGGCCCTCGGCGGGGACCCGTCCGCCGACCCGGCGGTGCAGGCGGCCCAGGCCTTCCTCCCGGCCCTCCAGGGGTACTTCGGGGCCCTCCAGCCGCTCAACATCGAGCTCGCCGACCTCCAGCGCGACCTCGCCCGGAGCCGCTTCGCGATCTACGGCACCTCCATCCCCCCGGACGCCACCTTCTCGCTCCGCATCTCGGATGGCGTGGTGAAGGACTACCTGTACAACGGGACCGTCACGCCGCCCTACACCACCTTCTACGGGCTCTACGACCGCCACGACTCGCATTGTCTCGCGGGCGGCGAGACCGCGAGCGAGGACTGCGACTGGGCCCTCCCCGAGCGGTGGCTGGAGATGCGCGGCGAGATCCCGCTGCGGACGCCGTACAACTTCGTTTCCACCAACGACATCATCGGCGGCAACAGCGGCTCGCCGGTGCTGGACCGAGACCTGGAGGTCGTCGGGATCGCCTTCGACGGCAACATCCATAGCCTCCCGGGCGACTACATCTTCGACGACGCGCTCAACCGGACGGTCTCCGTGGACGTCCGCGCGATGCTGATGGTGCTCGGCGACGTGTACAACCTGGAGTACCTCGTGGAGGAACTCACGGATTGACCCCTCCCGCCTCGGTGCCCCCATCGGAGCACCGAGGCGGAGGACGCGCGGTGCCGGGAACGGGGCTCGAACCCGTAAGGAGCAGTGGCTCCGGCGGCTTTTAAGGCCGCTGCGTTTACCGATTTCGCCATCCCGGCGTCCCTGCTGGGCTCGCCAAGCTAGCACGAGAGGACCCGTCGGTACCTTCCCCGATGCCCATCCTGGACACCCTCCGCCAGCACGCCCGCCACGCCGCCGAGCGCGCCTCGGTGCCGTTCTCGCGCACCCCGGTGGGCGTCGCGCTGCTGCTCTCCGATGGAGCCGTGGTGACGGGCGCTCGGGTGGAGAGCGCCTCGTTCCCGCTGTCCATCCCGGCCCTTCAGGCCGCCTGGACCCGCTCTCGCATCGCGGGACGCACCGACGTGACGGCCGTCGCGGCGAGTCGGCCGCTGGCCCCGGGTGAACTCGGGTTTCTCTCCGAGTCGTCGCGGCGCCGTTGGCAGGCCAAAGACGCAGAGGTCGCGACCGTGGACGGGGCCGGTCTCCACGCGCCGACGACCGGCTTCTCTCCGTTCATCGACGCGCCCGAGGATCTGTTGGAGGGGGCCCTCGCCGCCGCCCGACGTGCGCACGCCCCGGTCTCGCACTTTCCCGTTGGGTGCGTGATGGAGACGGAGGGCGGTTGGGTGGCGGGCGCCAACGTGGAGCACCCGCCGGACTGGACGCGCGGGCTGTGCGCCGAGCGGGTGGCCCTCGCGAGCGCCATCGCGGGAGGCGCGGGGGCGATCACCCGCCTCTGGCTCGCCTGCCCGCTCGCACCCGGCGCGACGCCCTGCGGTGGCTGCCGCCAACTCCTCGCCGATCACGCCCCCGAGGCGGAGCTTGTGATCTGGAATGGCGACGACCCGCCGATCCGCACGACGCCCGCCGCCCTCCTCCCCGGCGCGTTCTCGGCCGACCGGCTCCCGTCGTGACCCGGCTTCTCTCGCGGCACCAACGCATGGCCGCCCCCGTTGACCCCGCCCGCCTCGGTACCGAGGCGGGTGCACCCGTCGGCTGACTGTGGATCTCGCCCTCGCCTACCCCTCGTGGCTCCTCGCCCTCTGCGCCCTCGGGGCGGGCGCCCTCGCGTGGTGGACCTACGGCCGCTCCAGGCCCGCCGTCACGGGCTGGCGGCGCGGCGGCCTCGCGGCGCTTCGGTTCGCGGCGCTCTTCCTGGTGCTGCTGCTGCTGTTCGGGCCCGTATGGCGTGCCTTCTCGATGTCCGGCGACGCGCCCCTGCTGGCCGTCCTCGTGGACGAGTCGGAGAGCCTCACGCTTGGGCCGGGGCCGCCCGGCGAGCGCGTCCGCAGCGCCGTCACCGCGCTGCCCGATGACGACGCGCTCCGGTTCTACGGCTTCGCCACCGAGGCGGCGCCCACCTCGCGCGACAGCCTCGCCTTCTCCGGCCCCCGGACAGACATCGCGACGGCTCTCGGCCGGGTCGAGCGCGACTTCGCCGGGCGCAATCTCAAGGGCGTGCTCCTCGTCTCGGACGGCCGCGTGACGCAGGGCCGCAGCCCCGCGAGCCTCGCCGACCGCTTCCCGGTGCCCATCTTCACCGCCGTCACCGGAGACAGCGCCGCCTCGCGCGATGTGCGGCTGGCGCGCGTCGTCACGAACGAGATCGCCTACGCGGGCAGCCCCCTGCCCCTCCGCCTCGGTGTGCGGCAGGCGGGATACGAAGGACAGACGGCGCCCGTGACCGTCACCAGCGGAGGCCGGACCGTGGCGCGAGGGAGCGTGGACCTGCCCACCGGAGGCGCCGAGGCGACCGTCGAGGTCACCGTCACGCCGAACAGCGCGGGCCTCAGGCGCTACACGGTGACGGTCGGGCCGCTCGCGGGCGAGGCCACGACCCGCAACAACAGCGAAACCGTCTCGGTGCGCGTGCTGGACGACTCGCGACGGGTCCTCCTCGTCGGCGCGGCGCCGGGGCCGGACCTGACCGCGATCCGCCAGACCCTCGAAACCGACCGACAGTTGGAGGTCACTGCGCGGACGCAGCGCTCGCCGGGCCAGTTTTACGAAGGGCCCCTCCCGGACAACGTGGCCGCTTTTGATCTCCTCGTGCTCGTTGGCTATCCCGGGCGGGCGGCGAGCGACGAGGACGCCGCGCGGCTCGCCGAGGCGGCACGGGAGGGCCTCTCGACGCTCTTCGTCCTCGGCCGCCAGACCGACCTCGCCCGCCTCGGTGAGCACTTCGGCGATGTGCTTCCGGTGGCGCCTGCCCGCATCCGACCCACGTTCGTGGAAGCGGGCGTCGGCCCGACGCCCGGCGGCGAAACGCATCCCGTCCTGGAAGCTGCGGGCGTGGATCCGGCCCAACTCACGCGCCTCCCGCCGCTCCAGATCAGCGAGACGCGATGGGCGCTCCAGCCCGGCGCCCGAACCCTCCTCGCCGTCCGCCGAGGCGGGCAGACGTTCCGAACGCCCGCCCTCGCGATCCGCCAGTCCGGTCCGATTCGTTCCGCGGCCCTCCTCGGCACGGGCGTGTGGCGGTGGCGCACCCTCCCACCCGACCTCGACGCCCTCACGCCCGTCCTCTCCGGCCTCACCTCCGGGGCCGTCCGCTGGACGACCGCCGCGCGAGACCGGCGCCCCGTCCGCCTTCGCGCCGACCGCTCGCTCTTCGACGCCCGCGAGCGGGTCACGCTCTCCGCCGAGGTCTACACCGAGGCGCTCCAGCCCGTCGAGGACGCCGAGATGGCTCTCACCATCCGAGGCGGAGGCCGCACGCTCTCCCTCCCGATGCGTCCCGTCGGGAACGGGCGCTATGTCGCCGATGCCGGGTCGCTTGCGCCGGGCAGCTACGCCGTGGAGGGCGTCGCGACCCGAGGCGGGGAGCAGTTGGGCGAGGACCGCGCGCTGTTCGGGGTCGGGGAGGTCGCCGTCGAGTTCCGCGAGCCTGGCGCCGACGTGGCGCTGATGCGGCTCCTCGCGGAGCGCTCCGGCGGCGAAACGGTCTCGCTGGACAGCCTCTCGAACTGGCTCCGCGATCTTCGTGACTCGGGCGGGCTCGCCGAGCGCCCGGTTGAACGTGTGGAGGAGACGCCGCTTCTGGCGCTGCCGTGGCTCCTCGCGCTGTGCGTGGGGCTGCTGACGGTGGAGTGGGTGGCGCGAAAGCGCCTCGGGATGGTGTGAGTCGGCTCGGCCCGGCGTTCCCCGCCTCGGTGCGGACGGGGA
>JBCCPW010000299.1:0-5146 GCA_039024735.1 Bacteroidota bacterium | reverse complement strand
GATCGGGTGGGTGGCCTGGGGGCTCTCGCGAAGCGGGGGTGTTCATCTCAAGCCGGAGCCCGAGTGGGGACATCCGGCTGTTTCGCGGCCCCACGCTGCGCTCGTGAACCCCCTCACCCTGTCCCTCTCCCGCGGGGAGCAGGGCTGCAACGTTCTGGCTCAACCCTCGTCCTTGTGTCATCCTGAACGCAGTGAAGGATCTCAACGCCGGCGTTCCAGATCGTTCGAACCGGTCGTTCTGGGCTCAACGCCCGAGTCGAGATCCTTCGCGTGCCCTCAGGATGACACGGTAAGGGTAGCACGTAGCAGCCCTGCCCGAGGGGAGAGGGGACGTGCGCTTGCGTCCCCGCCCGCGAGGGGTCTCATGGCGTCTCCGACGATGTCCTGTGCACCGAGGCGGGCGGCGGGCGGCTCTCCCCCGGTTCGTTGGCAGGTACGGGTTACGATTCGTAACATCGTGACGGTTTCCGCCTTCCCCGGCCCCCACCACGATGAGCCAGAAGAAGATCGTCGTCGTTGACGATGACCCCAAGATCGGCACCCTCTTCGCGAAGGTCCTCGAACGCGACGGCTACTCGGTCCGGCCGTTCACCCGCGCGGACGACTTCCTGGCCTCCATCGAGAAGGGCAACCTGCCCGATCTGGTGCTGACGGACCTGATGATGCCGGACGTGTCGGGCATCGAGCTGCTGGAAGCCCTGCGGGTTCGCGAGGCGGTGCTGCCTGTCATCATGATGACGGCGCACTCGTCTGTGCAGACGGCCGTGGACGCGATGCGCCTCGGTGCGTTTCACTACCTCCAGAAGCCGGTCAATCTGGAGGAGATGCGCGCGCTCCTCTCGAAGGCGCTGGACCTCTACTCCGACAAGCAGGAACTCCAGGAGATCAAGCGCGAGCGGAAGCGGAAGCACTCCGTCTCCAAGATCATCGGCACGTCCGACGAGGTGGAGCGGGTCCGCGAGACGATCTCGGCGCTGACGGACATCCCGAACACCATCGTGCTCGTGCGCGGCGAGACCGGGACGGGCAAGAACCTCGTCGCGCAGACGATCCACTACGAGAGCCGGTGGGCGAGCGGACGGTTCATGGAGATCAACTGCGCCGCGCTGCCGGACAATCTGCTGGAGAGCGAACTCTTCGGCTACGAGAAAGGGGCCTTCACGGACGCCCGCGCGGCCAAGCCGGGCCTGCTGGAGGTCGCCGATGGCGGCACCCTCTTCCTGGACGAGATCGACTCGATGAGTCTCCCGCTCCAGGCCAAACTGCTCTCGTTCCTCGAAAGCCGCACCTTCCGCCGCCTCGGTGGCACCGACGACATCAAGGTCGCGACCCGGATCGTCTGCGCGACGAACGCGAAGCTGGAGGAGAAGGTGGCCGAGAAGGAGTTCCGCAAGGACCTGCTCTACCGCATCAACGTGGTCAGTCTGGAGCTTCCGCCGCTGCGCCGGATGGGCCACGACGTGATCACCATCGCGGAGAAGGTGGCCGCCTCCTTCGCGGACGAGTTCCGCAAGCCGTTCGAGGGCTTCACGGACGACGCCGAGGCGAAGCTCCTCGCGCACGACTGGCCCGGCAACGTCCGCGAGCTTCGCAACGTGCTGGAGCGTGCCCTCATCTTTTCGAAGGACTCGACGCTGGACGCCTCCGACCTCGTCCTCCTCAAGTCCGACGCGTTCGCCTCGCCGGAGGACCACGGCGACGCCTTCCGCTTCCGCGCGCGAGGCAGTCTGGAGGCGCTGGAGCACGCCTACATCCGCCACACCCTGGCCGAGATGAAGGCGCCGTACTCGGAGGTCGCGAAGGTGCTCGGCATCTCCAAGAAGACGCTCTGGGAGAAGCGCAAGAAGTACAACCTGGACGAGGAGGTGGAGGCGCTCGCCGCGGGGTGAGGCGGGGCCCGTCGCATGGCGCCTGCCCCGATGGGCACCCCCGATTCTCCCTCACCATAGACCCCAGTTGATTAGGTGTTTAGTCCCACAGTGTCATGGTCGATCCCTGGAGGGCATCTCCACCGATCAGCTATGGGACAGGTTCTACACGGCTGCGCCACCACCACGCAAGCCGTCCGACGCTCCATCCAGCGCAGCCAGGAGTCGATAGCGGCACTCGCCGAGAAACACGCTACTGCCGCTCGACGACTGCCTCTACGCGCTCCAGCCGACCATCCCGCACCTCACGCGCTCGTCGCTGCACCGCTGTCTACAGCGCCATGGGATCAGCCGGCTCCCAGAAGTCGAAGGCGACAAGCCAAAGCGGAAGGCCTTCAAGAAGTACCCCACCGGCTACGTCCACATCGACTTCGCCGAGGTTCGCACGGAGGAAGGCAAGCTTTACCTCTTCGTCGCCATCGACCGGACCTCGAAGGTGTGCTACGCTGAACTCCACGAGAGAGCGAGGCGCGCTGCAGCCGTGGACTTCCTGCGCGCTGTGATCGAGGCCTTCCCGTATGAGCTCCACACGGTGCTGACCTACAACGGTATCCAGTTCACGCACCGGGCGCAGGACCGGTACGCCTTCCGGCACCTCTTTGACCGTGTCTGCGCAGAGCACGGCATCGAGCACCGGTTGACGAAGGTGGGGCACCCGTGGACGAACGGTCAGGTGGAGCGGATGAACCGGACGCTCAAGGAGGAGACGGTGAAGCGGTACCACTACGGGTCGCATGCGGAGTTGCGCGAGCACCTCTCTGCGTTCCTCCTGGCATACAACTACGCCAAGCGTCTCACGACGCTGCGGGGCTTGACCCCGTATGAGTTTGTGTGCCGGGAGTGGCAACGTGAGCCCGACCAATTCCACCGCGATCCGACCCAGGTCACCCTGGGACCGTACACCTAGAGGATGGGACAACCGCATAACCGAACCCGCGCTGGAGGGGGACCGCGTTCAATAAGGCATAGGGTCGGCTCGGAGAAGGGTCGCTGTGGTCCCCATCGTTATCTGGTCTTGCTCGGGCCGGATCGGCCTTATGGATTAGCTCCGAGAAGCATCTCTGCCAAAGGGCGTGGGCTTGATCGGCACCGGGCCTCGGGTTTACCCTTCGAGTCTAGTGGAGAAAGGGCCTCAGCGCTCTCAGCTCGTCCGAGCGCCATCGCTACTTTCGCCTCTTCCGTCCTCCCGCCTTCAGCCCTTCGCGGTTGAGAGGCTATCTTTTCGGCCACTCACACTCTACAAAGTCGAGACCCCCAGTTGAAAGATCTCCTTAAGCAGCTTTCTTTCCGCGCCTTTAGGCTTGCCTCACGGGTTGGGTTTTTTGTTGCCCCGGTCCACTACTATGTGCCACTTGCCAACTTCCACGAGCTTAAACGGACCAAGCCTGTCTGGGCAAGAAGGTCTGATCTTCCGGGCGTCACATCGAGCTTAGACAAGCAAGCGTCCCGCCTTCAGGAAATATGCATACCATTTCGCGAGGAGTACACTGGCAACATTACCTACCACGAGGCGGTCAATCGACATTTCGGTCCAGGCTACGGTTACATCGAAGCTCAGGCGCTCCATGGGGTTGTCCGTCACTACAAGCCGCTCCGAGTCATCGAGGTGGGAAGTGGAGTCTCGACCCTTTGCATGCTCCGAGCGCTTGAACTCAACGAGCAAGAGACCGGACAGCCCTTTGCACTCACGTGTATCGAGCCTTACCCGTCCAATGCACTTCGGGCTCTCGACCGTATCCGTCTCGTGGAGTCACCTGTACAAACATGCTCGATGGAGATGTTTGAGGAGTTGGGTAGTGGCGACTTATTATTTATTGATTCGTCTCATGCTGTGCGTCCTGGCGGTGACGTAAACTATTTGATTCTAGAGGTGCTGCCCCGGCTTTCGCCAGGCGTCGTTATCCACTTCCACGACATATATCTCCCCTATGATTATCCGCGCGATGTGCTCAAGACATACTTTCAATGGATGGAAACATCTCTGTTAAGAGCTTATCTGATCCACAACAACCGTGCACGGATCTTATTTTGTCTTAGTCAGCTCCATTATGATCGCCATGAGGCCCTCACCGAGGCGTTCCCGGAATACGTGCCTGCTCCGGATGATAATGGCCTAGAGACAACGGGAAGGGGTCACTTTCCAGCTTCCATCTACATTCGAACCGAATAAGACGGTGCATTCTGCCGCTGGTATTAGGTGGAAGTCAAACGGGCGACGCCGATTCTAATCGATTTGGTGGCGGTTGGTTACAGGGAGAGGGTTAGACGACGGTTCGGTCATGGCGCCTCGGTGCCGAGGCGGAGCGTAGGGAATCCGAGCCGGGCACGACGGCGACGGCCGCGCGTACACGACCGCGTCAACCGCCCCGTCGATGCCTCCCGCCCCTCCGCTCTGGACCGGCCTCACCGAAGACTCACTCCCCACCGAGGCGGTCCTCTCGTTCCTCGTCCCAACGGACGGCGAGCCCGAGGCGGGAACGGTCGGGGGGACGTGCCTGTTTCTCGGCACCACGCGGCGCTGGACCGGAGACGAGGAGACGCCGAGCCTCCACTACGATGTCTATCGCGAGATGGCCGAGGCGGAACTGAGGCGCCTCGCCGAGACCGCCCGCGAGCGGTGGGATCTCGTCCGCGTCGTGGCGATTCACCGGACGGGCGCAGTGCCCGCCACCGAGGCGAGCGTCGTCTGTGCCGCCTCGGCGGCGCACCGAGCGCCCGCCTTCGAGGCGTGCCGCTGGCTCATCGACACGCTCAAAGACCACGTTCCCATCTGGAAACAGGAGACCCGCGCCGATGGCTCCACGGCGTGGGTCCAGCCCCCCGAGACATGACCCCCTCCATCGCCGGCCTTCGTGCTCGCGCGGCTCGCACGAACAAGAAAATCACCCTGCCCGAGGGGCACGACGTGCGCGTGCTCCACGCCGCCGCCGAGATCGCCGCCGAGGGCATCGCGCGGCCCGTTGTGCTCGGGTCGGCCGCCTCGGTGGAGGCCGCCGCCAGGGAGGCCAACGTCTCGCTCTCGTCCATCCAGACGCTCGATCCGGCGCAAAGCGAGAAGGCGCAGAGCTACGCGCAGCTGTGGTTCCAGCGCCGCAAGCACAAGGGCATGACGTACGAGCAGGCCCGCGAGATGGTCGCCGATCCGCTCCTCTTCGGCGATCTCATGGTGCTCGCGGGCGACGCCGACGGGTGCGTCTGCGGGTGCGACACGTCCTCTG
>JBCCPW010000298.1:0-5147 GCA_039024735.1 Bacteroidota bacterium | reverse complement strand
CCGCCACGACCAACCACACCCGCTCAGCACGCTCCGGCTCCTCGATCCGCAGCCGCTCCACCCGCAAGCCACCCGACTTGGCGCACCGGAAGCCCTGCTCGATCCAGCACCGCAGACCGTAGAAGGCGCGCCCGCACCGCTCGGGCGAGAGGTCGGTCATCAGCCACCACGGGTCGTCGAAGCCCTCGCGCCAGACCCCGACGAGCGTGCACGCCATCGGCTTCGTCGCGAAGAGGTGACCGCGCGCGACGTAGTGCTCACCCGGTTTGAGTGGCATCTGCGACAGCGGCGTCCACCCGCCTGCGCCACGCTCGCGCCACGACCCGCGACGGATGAGTCTCGTCATCGGATGCCAGCCGAGGGCCGTGATCTCTCGGAAGAGATCGGGACTCTGCAAGCCTCGGTCGGTGAGAACAACCACCTTCGTCCGCTCTGGCACAGCGGCACGGAGCCGGGCGAGCATCGGCTGCCAATACGGCGCCCACTTGCCCTGCGTGTTGGCGCGGACGGCGACCCAGGCCACGGGGATCGCGGCCCCGTGCGCGACGACGGAGACGGCCAGCACGGCGAGGCGGTCGCGACAGACGGTCGGGTCGAGCGCGAGGACGACCTCTGGTGGGCGCAGCAGCGCGAGCACCCACCGAAGCAGCGGGCCGAAGGCGAGGCGTACGTCCAACTCGGCGCGCCTGTGGCCTCGCTTGAGCGCTGCTGGACGGTAGAACTCGCGGAGCCTCTGGCGGACGGCCCCTTCGCGCGCGTCGAGGAGTTGAGCGAGAAAGGCGGCGCAAGTGGCCGAGCCGATGTGCTCGGTGACGGTAGCGGCGAAACTCCAGAGCGTGAGCGAGCGTCGCTGGGGTCGAGAGAGATGGGGGAGTCGTCGGGCGAGTTCGCGGTCCCACCGCGTAAGTTGGCTGCGAGAGCGCTTGGGCGTTGCCATGAGGCCATCACCGCAGGTGAAGGAGAACACCTCACGGTACGACCTGAGCGCTCTCGCTCTGTGAAAGCCTACCCCTACCAGCGCGAAGGCGGGAATCCAGAGTGACGATCGCTGTGGATCGTCTCCGCCTCGTCGTTCTCAGGGAGGTAGACCCTTCCCTTCACAAAGCAGCCCCTCTGCCAGTCAGACCGCCGGCCTCGGTGCGTACAGAGAGAGCCAGTCCCACCTGCGGCGCTCATCCTGCCGCGCTAGCGGCCGACGTGGGCGGTGTTCCCGGTACTCTGGGTTCCCGCCTTCGCGGGAACGACGCTGTAGGGGGAGGTGAGCGTTGAATCCGTGACTACACCGCCACCACGGTCTCGACCTCCTCCGCCTCGGCACCGAGGCGGGCAGGGTGGAGCACGGAGCGGTACACCGCGAGCATCTCCTCCGCCGCGCGGTCCCAGGAGAACGCAGCGGCGCGCTGGCGACCGGTCTCGCGGAGTGACCGGCGCAGCGGCGTGTCCGTGAGCAGCCTCGCGAGGGCACCCGCGATCTCAGCGGGCTGGCGGGGGTCCACGAGCAGCGCGGCGTCCCCCGCGACCTCCGGCATGGAGGCGGCGTCCGACGTGAGGACGGGCGCGCCGGAGGCCATCGCCTCTAGGATGGGCAGCCCGAAGCTCTCGCGTAGCGACGGGTACAGAAACGCGTCGCAGAGGGTGTAGACAGCGGGGAGGTCCGCGTGGGCCACGTAGCCGGGGAGGACGAACAGGTCGCGCAGGTCCATCGCGCCGAGCGTGCGGAGGTGCGCGTCCAGTGCCTCGGGCGCGAGGTCCGCCACGACGAGCGGGACGGGCGCCTCCGCCTCGCGGGCGTAGCGCACGTATGCCTCCACCGCGCCGGGGATGTTCTTCTTCGGGTCGGTGTTGCCGAGGAGGAAGGCGAACCGCGAGGGTAGGCCGTAGCGGCCTCGCGCCTCCGCCAGCCGGACTGGATCGGAGACCGGCGCGAAGTGCTCACCCACTGCGTTCGAGACCACGTCCAGCCGGTTGGCGACCTCGGGGAAGCGCTCGGCGATGCGCCCGGCCTCGTAGCGCGAGACCGTCGTCACGCGGGCGGCGCGGCGGACGGCGCCGGGCACAGTGGCCCGCCGGTACTGGTTGCCGAGGCGCTGGTACGCTGTTCCGCCCCGGAGCAGCGGGCTCCCGCCCTCCAGAAAGATGATGTCGTGCAGCGTGAGCACGACCGGCACGGGCGAGCGGAGCGGCGCCGTGTTGGCGGTGCAGTGGAGGAGATCCACGCCCGCTTCGGCGGCGGCACGGGGCAGCGCGACCTGCTCCCAACTCGGGTAGGATCGCGCCTCGACTTCCACCACTTCCAGGTTGTCTCGCGAGGTCAGGCAGCGGTCTTCGCCGGGCCGCACGAAGGCGACGAACTCGTGCTCGGTCGCCAGCGTGGGCAGCCGCCGCAGCAGTTCCAGCGCGACGATGTCCATCCCGTGCTTGCGCGCCCGAAACAGGCGCTGGGCTTCGATTCCGATCCTCATGGCTGGGCGGTGACGTGGGCCGCGGTGTGCGGCGTGTGCAGGAACGTGCGGTTCGCGCCGCGCGAGGTCAGACCGGCGCGGAGCATCAGCGCGAGGGCGCGCGGGAGGTAGAGCACGTCGCCGAGGAGCCCACGCCCGAGGCTCGCGGGGATCCCCAGGCCGATGGCGAGGGCCAGCGCAAGCCCCAGCCCCACCCACGGGATCACCGAGGCGGACGTGACCAGCGCGAGGGCACCGAGCGCGGGGACCGCACCGAGCAGCAGCGCGCGGGGCGGCAGGATCATCTGGAGCGCCTTGTCGGCGTAATCCGCGTTGCCGGTGCGGACGAGTGCGACCAGCGCGGGGCGGAGGTGCTGCCCGGCGTAATGCGCCTGCGCTGCCAGCCACCGACGCCGCTGGCGGACGAAGACCTCGGGGGCCGATACCTTCTCGTCGTAGATCACCGCCTCGGAGGCGTACGCGATGCGCGTCCCGCTCCGCGTCAGCGCGAGTTCTAACTCCTTGTCGAACCCGCCGACGGCCTCGGCCCGGGCCATGAGCCTCGCGAACAGCGCGGCGTCGAAGGCCATGCCGGAGCCGATGAGGGCGGCGCTCAGGCCGAGCGCAGCGTGGCCTCGGCGGAAAACGTGGTTGTTCACGGCCTCGGAGAGCGCGTCCAGTCGCGCGAGCGGCGTGTCGAGGTTCTTCGCGACCCGCTGGCCCTGGACCACCTCCGCCTCGGTGCGGGCGTCGTCGAGGCGGGCGAGGGCGTCCGGCGCCATCACGTTGTCGGCGTCAAGCACGACGACCGTCTCGTAGAGGCCAGGCGGGAACGCCTCCATCGCGGCGCGGAGGGCTTTGGCCTTGGTGGACCGCTCGAAGCGGACCGTCAGGACCGTCACGCCGAGCGCGAGGAGGCGCCGGTGCGTCTCGGCCTGGAGCCCGTCCGCGATCACGATCACGTCGAACCGGTCGGCCGGGTAGTTCTGCGCGAGGGCCTGCCGGGCGGTCTCGACGATCACGGCGTCCTCGCGGTAGGCCGGGATCAGGACGGCCGTGCGGAGGCGGTCGCCGGCGGAGGGCGTCGGGAGGCGGCGGAGACGGCCCGCGAGGGCAAAGACGAGGAGGTAGCCGGCGGACAGCGCCAGCGGCACCCAGAGGGTGAGGAGGAGAGCGTTCATCGGACCGGGACGAGGGAGGTGACGGGGAGCGCGCGAGGCACGGCGGGGCGGTCCACGATGGGCCGGTCGATGGGTCGCGCAGGACGTGGCGCCAGTCTGGCGTCGGGCGTGAGGCGCCGGTGCGTGAGGTGCCACGCGAGGCCATCGCGGACGGCGCGGACGTGCTCCCACTGCCCCGAGGCAGCGTAGCGCATCGCGTGGACGAGACTCGCGAGGAGGACGAGCGCCATCGCGACGGGCTTCCGCCAGCCGCGCGCGTTGCGGCGGAGGTAGAGCAGCCGGTTTCGCGTCTGGAACCGCGTCTTGAGCGGGCTCGCCTTGCCGACCGTCACGGATTCCTTGTGCCAGACCGTCGACTCGGCGACGTAGTGGGCCTTCCAGCCTGCGCGGCGGAGTCGCGTGCCGAAGTCGATCTCCTCGTAGTAGATGAAGAAGTCCTCGCCGAGCATCCCGATGTCTTCGAGGACGGTCCGGCGAATGAGCAGTGCGGCGCCGTGGCCCATCTCGGTCTCGCCGGAGATGTCGTGCTGGCCCTCGTCGATCTCGCCGGAGCCGATCCAGCGGGCCTGGGCGCGAAGCGGGTCCACGGCCGTGCCGCCCGCGTACTGGATGCGCTCGGGCGTGTGGTAGTAGCGGATCTTCGGCGAGGCCGCGCCGATCTCCGGGTCCGCCTCCATCGCGGCGACGAGCGGCTCCAGGAAGTCGGGCTCGACCTCCGTGTCGTTGTTGAGCAGGAGGACGTACTCGCCTCGCGCGTGGCGCATCCCGAGGTTGTTGCCGCCGGTGAACCCGAGGTTCTCGGGGCTCCGCAAAAGACGTGGGCGCGGGGAATAGGCTGCGAGCACCGCGAGATCACTGGGTTCGGAGCCGTTGTCCACCACGATCACCTCCACGCGAGGGTAGGTGACGCGGGTGAGGGAGGCAAGGAGGTCGCAGGTGACCTCGGCCTGGTTCCAGTTGAGCGTGACGATGGAGACGAGGGGCGGCATGGCGCGCGGGGTGGCTGTGCGCGCAGAATCCGCCCCCTCGCGCCTGCTCCCAGCCTCGTTTCGACGAACACCCCCGTTCCTTCGACGAACGCCGACCCGGTCCGCCTCGGTACTGAGGTGGAGAGAGTCGCCCTGCTCGTGGGTGCCGTTCGCGCTCTGCCTGCGCGGGGATGGCGCTCAGGGTGAGTGGCGAGGCAGATCCAAGTGGAGCAATCAGCCCCCCGACGTGTCATCCTGAGCGAGCGACAGCGAGTCGAAGGATCTCAGCCGGGAACCGCGTCCCATACTCGGCCGAGATCCTTCGACTGCATCCCTTCGGGACTCCGCTCAGGATGACACGGTGGGAGAGAGCGCACTGGCCCCCTCCGCCTCGGTGCCGAGGCGGACAGGGTCGGGAGGATCCGGCTCCGTGTCCAGACGCGGTGCGAGGTAGAGCGCGGCGAGGCTAAGCGCGACGAGGATCCCCGTCGGCATCTGGCCGAGGACCTGATTGCCGTAGCTCGCGACAGCGATCCCGCACAAGCCTGCGAAGAGGG
>JBCCPW010000297.1:0-5151 GCA_039024735.1 Bacteroidota bacterium | reverse complement strand
GGCGACGAGCCCCAGGAGTTCCTTGGTCTTGCCGTCCAGCGCGCCGTCTCGGTAGGCGGCGGTGTCCAGGTTGAAGAACCGCTTGATGCCGAGGTGCTGGCCGTCGTCCAGGATGCGCGCGTTCATGCGGGCGCGGTAGGCGTCGAACGCGTCGAGGCGGGAGGTGGTAGGATCAGACATGAGCGAGAGAGAAACCGTCGCGGCGCAGAAAGCTCGCCTCCGGGCACGGTTCCGCGAGGTCCGCTCGGGCCTGGGCGCCGACCATCGCACGAACGCCAGCCGACTCATCCGCTCCCGCCTCGGTGATGTGCTCCCCGAGGCGGGCGTGGTCAGCGCGTTTTGGCCGCTCCCGGGCGAGGTGGACCTGCGGCTCTGGCTCCGACACCTCGCCGCCTCGGGCACGACGGTCGCGCTCCCTATAACCACCAGCGCCCCGGGCGAGCCGCCCCGGCTGGTGCATCGCGCGATGGAGGGCGACCTCGTGCGTGGGCGCTTCGGCGTGATGGAGCCTTCGGCGGCGGCCGTGCTCGTGGAGCCCCGCGAGATCGCCGTCGCGATTGTCCCCGCGCTCGCGATCTCGCGCGAGGGCGTCCGGTTGGGCTACGGCGGCGGCTTCTACGACGCCTTTCTCGCCGAGACGCCCGCGCTGCGGGTCGGCGTCGCGTTCGCAGCCTGCCTCGCGAACACCCTTCCCGCCGAGCCGCACGACGCACGGCTGGACGTGATCGTGACGGAGCGCGAGGTCCTCCGCCCGGATCGGGGCGCCTGACTGTCTCCGCCTCGGCACCGAGGCGGACCGCGCAACCGCTCCGGGCCTCCGCCGTAGCTTCCTGCGCCCCTACGCCCCCTCCGATGGCCACGCGCCAACGCCGCTCTTCCCGCTCCGACGACACCGAGCTGTTCGACGACGAGTTCTCCGAGGTCTCCGAAGAGGACATCCTCGCGTACATGGCCGAGGTGGAGGCCGAGGTGGAAGAGGAGGAGCAGAAGAAGGACGGCGGCTTCCTCAACCTCCAAACGGGCGCGGGGCTCGGGCTGATCGCCCTTGGCGGTCTCTACACGATGCAGCTTCTCGGCCTCCTCGGGGTGCCGTCCACGCTGCTGCCCACGCTCGTTGCCATCATGCCGTGGCTCGCGGGCATCCTCATCATCCTGACCGGATTCGGGGTGCTCTCGTGGAGCCCGGCGGCTCGCCGCAGGCGGAAGGCGCGAGAGCGTGCCATCAAGGCCGCCCGCCGCCGACGCCAGAAGACGATGGGCCGCAAGCGCAACGCGAACGCCACCGATGAGGCCGGTCGCCGCGCTCGTCGCGCCTTTGAGCAGGCAGAGCGGGCCGCGCAGAAAGCCGGTCGCCGCGCGAAGGGCGCCGTGGACGCCTCACGGGCCCGGACCCGTTCCATGACCGCCGGACGCACCCGGGGCCGCCGCCTCGCGAAGAGCCGGAAGCTCCGCAAGATCAGCGGCGTCGCGAGCGGGATCGCCGAGTACTTCGGCGTGGACCCGACGGTGATCCGCATCGCGTTCGTGCTCGCGACCATCTTCGGGCAGGGCATGGGCGTGATTCTGTACCTCATCCTCTCGTTCGTCCTCCCGGACGGCAAGCCGAAGGACGACGACGACCCGATCATCGCGCGCCTGCGCGACGACTAGACCCTCCTCGGTACCGAGGAGGGAATCTCGGGCGAGCTACTCGTCGCCGAGGACAGAGCCCAGCACCTCGCGGTCATGCGCAGAGAACTCGCCACGGAGCGAGAGCGCGTGGCCCATCCGGTCGCGCTTGGTGCGGAGATAGGCCGCGTTGTGCTCGCCGGGGGGAATCTCCAGCGGCACCTGATCCACCACCTCCAGCCCGTAGCCACCCAGCCCGATCCGCTTGCGGGGGTTGTTGGTCATCAGCTTGAGTTGCCCGATCCCGAGGTCGCGGAGGATCTGCGCGCCGACGCCATAGTCGCGGTGGTCCATCTTGAACCCGAGCGCCTCGTTGGCCTCCACGGTGTCCATGCCCTCCTCCTGCAGCTTGTAGGCCCTGAGCTTGTTGATCAGCCCGATGCCGCGCCCCTCCTGCTTCATGTAGAGCACCACGCCCTGCCCCTCGTGCTCGATGCGCTGCATCGCCATCGCAAGCTGCTCGCCGCAGTCGCACCGGGCGGAGCCGAAGATGTCGCCGGTGACGCACTGGCTGTGGACCCGCACGAGCACCGGCTCGTCCTCGCGGAATGGACCGCCCTTCATCAGCGCGAGGTGGTTGTCGCCGGTGAGCACCTCCTCGTACGCGGCGAGGCGGAAGGACCCGTACGCCGTCGGCATGTCCACCTCGACAAGATGCTGGACCAGCTTTTCGGTCCGCATCCGGTACGCGATGAGGTCCTGGATGGTGATCAGCCGAAGGCCGTGCTCGTCCGCGATGCGGCGGAGGTCCGGGACGCGCGCCATCGTGCCGTCCTCGTTCATCACCTCGATCAGCACGCCGACGGGCCGGAAGCCCGCCAGCCGCGCGAGGTCCACGGTCGCCTCGGTGTGCCCGGCACGGCGAAGGACGCCGCCGGGCGTGGCGCGGAGCGGGAAGATGTGTCCCGGCCGCGCGAAGTCGTCCGGGCGGGTCTCTGGGTCCGCGAGGGCGCGGATGGTGCGCGCACGGTCCGCCGTGGAGATGCCCGTGGACGTGCCGTGGCGGTAGTCCACCGAGGCGGTGAACGGCGTGTCGAAGAGCGACGTGTTGACCTGCTCCATCATGGGCAGGTCCAGGGCGGCGGCGCGCTCCCGCGTGAGCGGGGTGCACATCAGGCCGCGGCCCCATCGCGCCATGAAGTTGACGAGGTCCGGCGTGACCACCTCGGCGGCGGTGATGAAGTCGCCCTCGTTCTCTCGGTCCTCGTCGTCCACGACGACGACGAGCTTGCCGTTGCGGATGTCCTCCAGCGCCTCCTCGACGGTATCGAAGTGGATCTCGTCGTCGGGGCGAGGCAGGGTATCGGGCATGTGTGGGACGTGTGTTTCGGCGAGAACGCCCGAGCGCCGCGCCGGATTCCTCCGCCTCGGGACGCCCGGAGCGCCATCCCGAGGGAAGAAGGACCTAGCCTTCCGCCCGGCCCGTGATGGCGTTCTTGTCGAACCGGAGCTTCGTGTTCTGGTCCACTTCCAGGAGCAGGCTCTTCTCCTCCACCTTCACGACGGTTCCGTGGATGCCCCCGGCGGTGATGATGCGGTCGCCCTTCTTGAGTTCGTCGATCATCGTGCGGCGCTTCTTCTCGCGCCGCTGCTGCGGCCGGATCAGGAAGAGGTAGAACACGACGAGGATGAGCAGCGGGAAGAGGAGCCCGCCGAGCATCGAGCCGCTGGGCGCGGCCTGGAGCAGAAGAAACAGCAGCATCGGGGTGAGGGAGGTGCGGCGCGAAGATACCTGGGACCGTGGCGGGGTCCGATGAGGCCGAGGCGAAGGCTGCCCGAGACCGCTCGCCGTGCCCGCCTCGGTGCCGAGGCGGGGGGACTCCGTTCGGGCCGAATGGCCCGTCGTGTGGACGCTCTGCGCGTCCCTGGGTGGACAGATCCCGATGAGTCCCCCTCGTTTCGTGCCCGTCGGCTAGGTTGGCGCGGTCTCGGCACCCGCGCTGGCTCGCCTTCCCCCTCCTGCGATGATCCGCTTTGCGACGCTCCTCGCCCTCTCGACTCTTCTCCTCACGCTCGGCGCCTGCGGCACGGCACGCGGGGCCTTCGAGGACGCCACCGAGGCGGAGGCGGAGGGCGACTTCGCCACCGCCTTCGACCGCTACCACACCGCCATCCGCCGCGATGACGACGAGCGCCTCCCCGGCCTGCGCGAGCGGCTGGCGGAGGTCGGCAACCGCCTCGTCGCAGACCATCTCGCCGAGGTCCCGCAGGCCACGCCCACGCGCGCGGCCGATCTCTTCCTCACCGTCGAGACCTATGTCAGCCGCGCCACCGAGGTGGGCGTCACCCTGGCCGTCCCGGCCACGTTCGACGCCGACCGCGACGCGGCCTTCGCCCAGGCGATCTCGGCACTCGTCCAGTCCGCGGCGGACGCCCGCGAGACCGGCGCCTTCTCCGACGCCCTCCGGCACCTGCGCGACGCCGACGCCTATCGACCGACCGAGGACGAACGGGTCGCCCTGGACGATGCCGCCCGTCAGACCTACACCGTCTGGGCAGAGGACGACCTCGCGAACGGCCGCTTCCGCCGTGCCTATTCCAGCACGGAGTCCGCGCTCGCGCTCCTCGCGCCAGAGTCCGAGGCGGCGCTCGCGATGCTGGACCTCCAGCGCGAGATCGTGGACGTCGGCAGCATCCGGGCCGCGTTCTTCCCCCTCGATACCGGCTCCGACCGCGACGGCGACCGAGGCCCGGTCGGCAGCCCCCGTACCGAGGCGCCCTTCCGCTTCGTGGCCGACCTGGACGACGTGCTCAACGACGACCACTGGACCCGCCCGCCGCTCTTCGTCCTCTCCGCCGATCCGGCGGACGTGCGCCGTCTGCTCCGCCGCGAGCGTGACGCCGAGGACCTGATTGCAGACCGCACGCTCATCGCCGCTCTCGCTCGGGACCTCGACGCCCACGTCGGCACCGCGATGGAGGTGGTCGGCTGGACGGAGTTCGAGGAGGTCCGCGACCGAGACACGCGCACCGTGGACACCCGCGATGGCGGGCGCGGCACGTACGACCGGGTCCGCCTGCGCCTCACGCTCGGCGCGACGGTCGAGTACGCCGTCGTGGATGCGGACTCGCGCCGGATCCTCTGCGAGAGCGCCATCAGCCGCGACGTGCGCGAGACGATCACCGTCCACGAGGCCGACGACTGGCGCAATCTCCAGGTCAGCCGCGAGGACCGCCGCCGCTTCACGGAGGACCACCGGCTGGAAGCCGAGGACGCCCTGCACGACCAGTTGCTGGAGCGCCTCGCGAGCGCGGTCGCGGAGCGGGTCTACAGCTGTGTGGGCCAGCGGGTGCCGTAGACCCCCTCCCGCCTCGGTGCAGCAACGGCGCCACCGAGGCAGAGCATCCGCCTTCGAGATCAGATGGCAGTTCACGAGGAAGGGCGCAGAGAGTGCCTTTCGCGCGTGACGGATGCGCGGTCTATTTCGGTTCGTCCAAGCAGAGCCGTATGCCCCCGTTATGCGCTGCATGAATCTCCTCTTT
>JBCCPW010000296.1:0-5153 GCA_039024735.1 Bacteroidota bacterium | reverse complement strand
TCGACCCACGACCGGCTCCGCCTCGGTACCGAGGCGGGAGACGCCTCGCCAGCCCTAGCCGCGATGCGCCCCGACCTCTCCGTCGTCGTCCCGGTGTTCAACGAGGCTGAGAGCCTGCCAGAGCTCGCGGACGCCATCCGCGACGCGCTCACCCGCGCGGGGCTCGCCTTCGAGGTGTGGCTCGTGGACGACGGCTCCACAGACGGCTCGTGGGAGGCAATCGCCCGCCTTGGGGAGGCCGACGGTCGGTTCGGCGGCGTTCGGTTCCGGCGCAACTACGGCAAGAGCGCGGCGCTCGCCGCTGGCTTTGAGCGCGCGCACGGCCGGTACGTGGCCACTCTGGACGCCGACCTCCAGGACGATCCGGCGGAGCTTCCCGCGATGGTCGCGACGCTGGAGGCCGGGGCCGACCTCGTGAGCGGCTGGAAGAAGAAGCGCCACGACCCCCTCGGCAAGACCATCCCGAGCCGGTTCTTCAACGGCGTGACGCGTCTCGTCTCCGGCATCCCGCTGCACGACTTCAACAGCGGCATCAAGGCGTACCGGCGCGAAGTGACCGAGAGCGTGCGGGTCTACGGCGAGTTGCACCGGTACATCCCGCTGCTCGCCAAGTGGGAGGGGTACACGCGCATCGAGGAGCAGGTGGTGCAGCACCACCCGCGCAAGTACGGCACGACCAAGTTCGGCCTGGAGCGCTTCCTGCGCGGCTTCCTGGACCTCATCACGGTCGTCTTCCTGACGCGGTTCGCGCGGCGCCCGATGCTGTTCTTCGGCGGGATGGGGACGCTCGCGTTCCTGCTCGGCTTCGCGATTCTCGCGTGGCTCTCGTTCGCGAAGCTGGTGCTCGGCGAGCCCATCGGCGACCGGCCGCTGCTGCTCTTCGGCGTGATGCTCGCGATCCTGGGGACGCAGTCGTTCCTGGCCGGTCTGCTCGGCGAGATGATCGTCCGGCCCGAGATGGAGGGGACGACGCGGCTGGAGATCGCCTCCGAGATCGCGCCCGGCGCTGCCGGTGCGTCTCCCCGCCTCGGTGCCGAGGCGGGAGCGGGCGACTGCGCGACCGCGACGGCTACCAGCCCCGCGTGAAGCTGTGGGGCATCGTCGCCGTCAGGACGCAGAGCGCGACGGGCTCGAACCGCACGGGCTCGTCCTCCTCGGTCCGTTCGCGCCCTACCGCGGCGGCATCGCGCACTTCCACGACGCCCTCGCGGACGGACTGGAGGCGCGAGGCCACGGCGTGACCCGCCTCTCGTTCCAGCGGCAGTACCCGGCCCTGCTCTTCCCCGGGACGAGCCAGTTCGAGCCCGGCTCATCCCGCCTCGGCACCGAGGCGGAGGCATCCGGCGCCCCCGCTCGCGTGCTGGACCCGCTGAACCCTCTCGCGTGGCGCCGCGCCGTCCGGGAGGTTCGGGCCAGCGAGGCTCGCGCGATGGTCTTCCCGTACTGGATGTCGTTCTTCGCGCCGATGTGGGGCTCGGTCGTGCGCGCGCTCGGTCCGGAAATTCCGTCCATCGCGCTGGTGCACAACGCCATCGGGCACGAGCCGAGGCCGGGGGAACGTGCCCTCGCGCGGTTCGCGCTGAACCGATGCGCCGGACTCCTCGCGCTCTCCGACCGCGTCCGGCAGGACCTCGACGCGCTCGGCCTCGGGCACCTGCCCGCCCATCAGGTGGCCCACCCCGCCTACCGGCAGTTCGGCGATCCGCTCCCGCGAGCCGAGGCGCGGGCGGCACTCAACCTTCCGGCTGAGGCCCCGGTGTTTCTCTTCTTCGGGTTCGTGCGGGCATACAAGGGGCTGTCCGTCTTGCTCGACGCGATGCCCGTCATCCGCGAGGCGCTCCCGGCCGCGCGGCTCGTCGTCGCCGGGGAGTTCTACGACGACGAGGCGCCGTACCGCGAGCAGATCGACCGCCTCGGTGTGGGAGACGCCGTCCACATCGAGGCGGCGTACGCGCCGCCGGAGCGGGTCCGGCTGCTGTTCTCCGCGGCCGATCTCGTGGTGCAGCCCTACGTCTCGGCCACGCAGAGCGGCGTCGCGCAGGTCGCGTTCGGCCTCGGGCGGCCCGTCCTCACGTCCGACGTGGGTGGACTCGCGGAGACCGTGGGCGAAGGCGGCCTCGTGGTGCCGCCGAGCGATCCGGGTGCCCTCGCGCGCGAGGCTGTCCGGTTCATTCGCGAGCCCGGTCTGCGGGAGCGCCTGACCGATGGCGCCCGGCACCGAGGCGACGCCGGAGACTGGACGCCGGTGCTGGACGCCGTGGAGGCGCTGGCCGAGGGCGTGTGATTCCTCCCCGCCTCGGTGCACAGAACACCCTCAGAGACAGTACGACACCGTTTCCTGGCTCTGATGTCTGCACGACGTTCGGTCTCCGTGTGTGGCAGAGACCACCCGATCCCCGTGGTCTGTCGTCTGTGGTCCGTCGTCCTCTGGGGCCCACCCTGACACCAGAATCCGTATGAGGCCCTTCTGCCCACCGCCTCGGCACCGAGGCGGAGAGCGAACCTCCTCCCTCAGATAGGGGAGGCCCGGCCTGCGAGCGGTCGCCTATGCTGAACCGGTTGTCGCCACTCCTGCGCCATGCGTGTTCTGCTGCTCGTTTCCTGCTTCGCCCTCATCGGCTCGCTCGCCGAGGCTCAAGAGGTGCACACCGCATCGTCCCCCCGCGATCAGGCCGTGGACACGGAGACCGTGAGCGGGACCCTCACGGCGTCCACGCCTCGCCGACCTCTCCGTGTCAACGGGGACGCTCGTCCCGCCGATGTCTACTCTATCGACCTCGAACGAGGGGACCGGCTCACGCTCGACATGCGCGGCTCCTTCGACACGTACCTCCGGTTGGAGAACGAGGAGGGCCTGATCGACACGGGGGACGATTACCGAGGCAATGCAGGGCATTCGCACATCGAGTACACCGCCCTGGCGTCTGGGACGTACACGGTTCTCGCGGGGGCGTACTCTTCGTTTGGATCCGGAGACTACACGTTGGAGATGAGCGTTCAGGGCGGAGACGCCCGTCCGGATGCGGAGGCCTCGGCCCCAGCGGAGGAGGTGCCGCTGGTGGAGGCGCTCAACCGACTGATCCGGGCCGCTCCAACCTTCGCCTCGGTCCGAGGGGAAGAGAACCCGTTCACGGTGGGCGGCGACGGATGGGATCTGGCGCTTCAGGTCGAGGACGCCGTCGATGGATTCATCTCGTGCTTGTCCGCAGGCTGTTCGGCCCGCATCACGCTGGTAGAGGATGCGGAGCGGCAACCGGGGTTCGCCTATGAGCTTGCGCGGACCACCATCGGCCGTGCTGCCTCAGACGCGTACGGCGGCGACCTCGAAGGAGGGCCGTACCGGGTGAACCGGTCCATCAACGGCTCAACCCATCGCAACCTCTGGACCCCGCAAAGCGGCGGGCCGACCATCGAACTGGTGATGACCGAGGGAGGCATCTTCTCGTCAGGGTACACCATCGCCGTCGTGGTTCGCGCCACCGCCTCGGACTCGCCCCCGGAGACTCCTGCCCCGACTCCAGAACCCTCCTCCCCGGTTATCACCGCCAACCAGACTGTGACGGGGCGCCTTTCGGCCTCGACACCGGAGCGCCCTCTCCTTCGGGCGGAAGGAACGGAGCGTCGCGCCGATCTCGTCCGTATCCGCCTCGGTCGTGGCGACCGACTGACGGTCAACATGCGGGGCGACTTCGACACGTACCTGCGCCTGGAGCAGAACGGCACCCTCCTCTCCACGAACGACGACTTCGGCGGAAACCTCAGGCACTCCCACATCGAGCATACCGCCTCGGTGTCTGGGACGTACACCCTCCTCGCGGGGACCTATTCCCCGATTGGCGCGGGAGACTACACGCTGGAGGTTGACATCCAACAGGACGGTGAGTCCGCGCCGAACGCATCGGTCATCACCGCCAGCCGGGCGGTGACGGGGCGCCTCTCGTCGTCCACGCCTGAGCGCCCGCTCTTCCGGGACGGGAGAGAACGCCGGGCCAATGCGTACTCCGTCCGCCTTGATGCGGGCCAGCGCCTCACGCTGGACCTCCGAAGCCCGGATTTCGACACGTACCTCCGCCTGGAGCGCGACGGTCGCATACTGGAAATCAACGACGATTACGGGGGCCAGTCCCGGCACTCGCACATTGAGCACACGGCCTCTGCCGATGAGACCTATACCGTCCTCGCCGGCTCGTTCTTCACGAACAGCACCGGGGATTACACGCTGGACATCGAGATCGCGGGTGGCACCCGCCCGGCGACAGACGAGCCCGCTCCAGATGGGAGGGTGTCCTTGGAGGACGCGATCAACCAGTTGATCCTGGCAGGCCCGGACTTTTCAGCCGTCCGGGGCTGGTCCATTGGAGGAGGCTACTACGCCGTCGAACTGGACATTCGGAACACGCAAGGAGCAGCGAGGACCGGCTGCGGCCCTACGATGTGCCTCGCGGAGATTGACCTTCGGCGCGGCCTGTCCGCCTCCACGGCCGAACAAGTCTATCGTGAGACGGTCCAGGCCCTCCGCACGTTCGACCTTGAGGGAGGACCGTACCGGATAGAAGAGACCTCGAGGGACTCCCGGGTGAGCACCGTCTGGAGTCCTCGCAACGCGCCCGGTCCCAACATCTTGGTGACGAAGACGCGAGGGTCTACCACCTACGCTCTCGTGATCCGGGTTGCGTATCCGCGCGATAACTGAGGCTGTGGGTCCGCCCGCCTCGGTACCGAGGCGGAGACCAGCGCCACGGGAGACGAATCGCGTGGGTATCGGCCGCTCCATACCAGACCGGCCTCGCGAAACGTATGGGGCACGCACCTGTCCCCTACGAGATGCGCTTTTCGCTCGCCGCGCTGGCGGCTCTCCTCGCCATGCCCGCGCTCGCCCAATCGCCCGTCATTTCCACCCCTGAGGAGCGCGAGGCGGTCTCGCTGACCGTCTACAACGGCGGCTTCGGGATCGTTCGCGAGGTCCGCCCGCTGGACCTCTCGCGCGGCGTCAACGCGGTCCGCTTCGAGGGCGTCCCCGCCCGCATCGACGCGACGAGCCTCTCGCTCGTCTCGCTGACCAACCCCGGCGCGCTCTCCGTGCTGGAGCAGAACTACCAGTACAACCTCATCGGCACGAACAGCGTGCTGGACGCCGCCGTGGGGCAGCGCGT
>JBCCPW010000295.1:0-5158 GCA_039024735.1 Bacteroidota bacterium | reverse complement strand
TCTCGACCTGCTCGCCGCCTCGGATGAGGGCGGCGACCCGTTCCAACGAGACGTACTCGCTGGCGGTGGTGTCGTAGAGCTTGCGGGAGCCGTAGCGCTTGATGGTTCGGGGCATGACGGTCGGGGGACTGCGTGCAATATGACGCAACGCGTCAAAGCGTGTTTCCGCATCGCGTCATTTCGATGCCGCTTCACGTCAATCCCCGATTTCAGGCCACCAGAGCGGTCCCGCTTCGCGGCCCGGCACAAAAAACGCCGGAACCCGACGGGCTCCGGCGCTCTGGATGCGTCCGCCTCGGTACCGAGGCGGGGGCGAATCACACCGACAGTGGTGAGAGAAACGCAAGCCCGAGGGCCAAGACGAGTGAGAGGACCGCCGCACCGAGCATCCACCCCCCACCCCGATACGTCCGGCGCAGCCCACTCCATTGCTCCACAAATCCAACGGCGAGGAGCAGGAACAGCAACCAGCCGACATCGCGAAGGAGGTCCAGTTCCCGGATCCCGCCACCTAGCCACTCGTGCACCACGATGTACAGCCAGTAGGTTTCAGCGGCCTTGAACGAGATCAGCGCCAGCATCCAACACCACATTCCAGCCCACGTCACTGAGCGGTACCGATGGCGTCGCAACCCTATCGGCTCGCGCCAGCCACGATGGGTGAGCCAGATCCGGATCGCAACTCTTTGGGCGAGTGTCACCGCCAGACCGGATGCAAACAGGTTTTGGGTGTACCGCTCCATGACGGACAGTTCGTGTGGGTTCACCCACTGCCTCCCTTCCCATCCGACAAACTGCCCTCTGGCAAGACCGAGCAGGATGGTCGCGGCTGCGTCGCGCAGGCCCCCAATGAAGAGGTACAGCAGCACCGCAGACGCGAGTGACAGAGCCAATCCCGTCCAGAATCTCACCGCCCCTATCTCCCGAACCGTGAACGACGGACGATGGCCTCTCCAGTCGCGAACGGACCGTGCGGGAACTCGGCGGCGCTGAACCTCGGTTGGGGTGGTCATGTGGAGACGAAGAGGCGAGGCGCTAGCGCACGCCTCGGTACCGAGGCGGAAGAACCGGGCCTCAGAGGTGAGACCCGATTCTGTCCCCGGCCTATCGTCTCTCTGGGGTGCGTACACCCACTAGAGAGACGCCCTAGTCGTCGTCCTCGGCGCGCGAGGCGGCGAGTTCCTGCTGCACGTGACGCGGCATCGGCTGGTACTCCAGGAACGTCGCGCGATGCAGCCCGCGCCCCTGCGTCATGGACCGCAGCGCCGTGGAGTAGCGATACAGTTCCGCCTCGGGGACGTGCGCCTTGATGACCTGGAACGGCCCGTCGGCGTCCATGCCCTGGATGCGGGCCCGGCGGGTGTTGAGGTCGCCGAGGACATCGCCCATCTGCGCCTCCGGCACCTTGACCTCCAGTTCCACGATAGGCTCCAGGATGGCCGGGCGGGCCTCGCGGAAGCCCTCGCGGAAGGCCATCTTGGCCGCTGTCTTGAAGGCGTTCTCGTTCGAGTCCACGGAGTGCATCCCGCCGTCGTACACGACCACGCGCACGTCGCCGACCGGGTAGCCCGCGACCGGTCCCTCTTGGAGGGCATCGGCGATTCCCTTCAGAATGGCGCCCGTGAACCGCTGCATGTCGATCACGCCGCCCACGATGGCGTCGACGAGTTCCACGGTGGAGCCCCAGTCTGTGGTGTGCTCGTGCACCTTGCGGACCTTCACGTCCTCCGGCGGCTGGTACTCGCCGTTGAGGCGCGTGACGATCATCGAGATGTCCGCGAACTGGCCCGCGCCGCCGGTCTGCTTCTTGTGCCGGTAGCTCGTGCGCGCCTCGCCCTGCACCGTCTCTCGGTACGAAATCTTGGGCTCGCCGTACTCCACGTCCACGCCCGCGCGAGTCTTGAGGCGGTACTTGGCGATGTCGAGGTGCATCTCGCCCTGCCCACCGAGCGTGATCTGACCGAGGTGGGCGTCATGCTCGATGACGAGCGACGGGTCCTCCTTGACGATCTGGTGGAGGCCCTGGGCCATCTTGTCCTCCTCGCCCTGCGTGCTCGCCTGGACCGAAAGCCGCATCCGGGGCTCGGGATACTCGATGGGTGTCACCTTTGCCTCGGTGCCCTTCTTTCGCAGCGTGTCGTTGGTGCCGGTGCTCTTGAGCTTGACCGTCGCACCGAGATCGCCTGCGGGGAGCGCGTTCATCGGATCGCGGGACTTGCCGTTGATGGCGTAGAGCGGCCCGAGGCGCTCCGTGTGTCCGTCGGATGCGTTCTCCAGGTCCATGCCCTGCGAGAGGGTCCCGTCGTAGACCTTCAGGAACGAGAACTCACCGACGTGCTCCTCGGCCATGGTTCGCCAGACGAACGCGACCGGGTCCGCCTCGGTGCTCGTGTGCACCTCGCCGGATTCCATGTGGGGCGGCGGCATCTCCGCAGGCGAGGGCAGCACGTTGCCGATGAAGCCCATCAGCCGCGAGACGCCCACGTTTTCCGGCGCGACGGTAAGGAAGATGGGGAACAGCTCGCGCTGCAGCATGGCCCCGTGGAGCCCTTTGCGCATCTCGTCCTCGCTCAGTTCCCCCTTCTCGAAGTAGAGCTCCATCAGCCCCTCGTCGTTCTCTGCGATGGACTCCACGAGTTCGTTGTGCAGCTCCGAGGCGCGCTCCGCGAACGCCTCCGCGATGGGCTCCACGGTCTGGCTGCCGTCCGCCTCGAAGCGGATCTGCTTCATGAGCAACACGTCGATGATGGTGCGCGTGCCGGAGCCTCCGGGAAGCTGGACCGGCACCGCCGCATTGCCGAAGCGCTCCTTGACACGCGCGAGCGCCGCCTCAAAATCGGAGTCGCCCGTGTCCAGCTTGTTCAGAACGAACATCGCGGGCGTCTCGGTCTGCTCGGTGTACGTCCAACCCAGTTCTGTGCCCACCTGCACCCCCTCGGACGCGTCGAGGACGAAGATGGCCGTGTCGGCTGCCTTCAAGGCCGTGATGGTCTCGGCGGAGAAGTCGAGGTAGCCGGGCGTGTCGAGAACGTTGATCTTGTGCCCGCCCCACTCGGCGTGGAGCAGCGAGGTAAAGACGCTCATGCCGCGCTCCTTCTCGGACCCGTGGTAGTCGCTCTGGGTGGAGCCGTCCTCCACGGTTCCCATGCGCGGGATGGCGCCCGCGGAGAAGAGCATGGCCTCGGCGAGCGTGGTCTTCCCGCTTCCCTGGTGGCCCACGAGGGCAACGTTGCGGATGTGGTCGGCGTCGTAGGTCTTCATGTCAGGAAGGGAAGGGGAAAAGAGGACGCATCTCCGGGCGCTGGAAGCGCTTCGAAGGGGGCAGGAAGCTACGCGATCTGACCCATCGCGTACCGCATCGCCCGCCTCGGTGCGCCTCACAACGGCGGGGTATCACGCGCCTCACCGAGGCGGGCGTTTTCTCATGAACGTCAGAGTCGCCCCGGGAGGAGCCGGGTAGTCTGGCGTCCCCTTCGCCGCGGCTCACGCGAAACCGACCGGGCCTGCGTTGGGGCTGCCCACCTGCCTCCTCCCGACCGCTCCGTGCTCCCGACGCTCCGACGCCTCCCGCTGCTCGCGGGCTGCGTGCTCGCCTTCGCCGCCTGCCAGGATCCCTCTGGGGTCGGCCTGACGCTCATCGGCGACGAAACCACCGATCCCAACACACGCCTCGTCGCCACCGACTCGCTCTTCGCCTCAGAGCAGACCGAGCCCACGGGCGGCTTCGCGGATGGCTCCGGCAGCCCGGTCCAGACGCGACTCCTGTTCGGGGCCTTCACCGACGACATCCTCGGGGACACCCGCGCGACGGCCTACCTCGACGCCCGCAACGCCACCGGGTCCAGCGCCTTCGAGGAACGGGCAGTCGAGCAGGTCCAGGTCGAGTTGGTCCGCTCCATCGTCTACGGCGACACCCTGGGGACGGTCCCGGTCGAGATCCGCGAGGTGACCGCCTCCTGGAACCCGGAGGGCCTCCCCACAGACACGACCCTCACGACGGGCGACCTCCTGGCCACCGGCACCGTCTCGGCACAGGACAGCGTCGTCACGCTCGACCTCCCGCAGAGCTTCATCGACGCGAACGACCTCGCGGTCGGCGACAGCATCCCGGCGTTCTTCCAGGACTTCGAGGGCTTCCAACTCACCGTCCCCGACGGCTCCATGAGCAACGCGGTGGTCGGGTTCAACGCGGCGGCCTCCCACCTCGTCTTCATCGGGGAGGAGTACGACGACGACGGCGACACCGTCCGCGACACCGTCCGGTACGACCTCGTGGAGGTCTACACGGCCCTCGCGCGCACCGAGGCGGACGAGGTCACCGACCGCTTCTTGCTACGCGACGGCGACTCGGACGTGCTGGGCTTCCGCTTCAACGTGGACGATCTCACGAGCCTCCCGATCGCCAACGCCTCGATTCGCATTCCCATCGACCGGGCCGCCGTTGAGACGCCAGATGGGTTCAACCGGCCGCTTCCGACGATCGTGACCCTCTTCGCGATGCTCGACGACGGGACGCGCGCCGTTGTGCTGGAAGCGAATGTGCCCGCGTCTGGGGATGTCATCACGATCCAGGACCGCGACTTGACGGTGCTGATGCAGTCCATCCTGCTCGGACGACAGTCGATCCAGTACCTGGAGATCGGGCACCCGCCGAGCCCTCTCGGGCTCAGCGTCCTGCCCATTCTCGTGGAGGAGGAGGCGACTCCCACTCCAGGCTCTCTCCGCCGCCCGCGCCTCTCGATTCTCACCGTCGGTAGCCCCGCCTAGCATGCCACGCCTCGCGATTCTCCTCGGCCTGCTCGCGGCAGCCCCTCTCCTGACGGCCGTGCCTGCCCTCGCCCAGAACGACTACGGCTCGGTCTATTCCCGCTTCGCGCTCGGTCAGCGCCACGACCTCTCCTCCTCCCAGGCCGACGCCATGGGCGTGTCGGGCGTCGCCATTCGCTCAGGGCTCTACAACGGCCTCGTCAACCCGGCACACGCGGCCGACCAGACCCTGGCGACGTTCTCTGCCGCCGGGCTCCTGCGCGGCGTCAACACGACAGATGCGCTCGACACCACCGCACAGGCCACGGCGGGCGGCATCGGGATGCTCCAGTTCGGCGTTCCGCTCTACTCCGGCCGCCTCGGTGCGACGCTCTCCTACCGCCCGTACTCG
>JBCCPW010000294.1:0-5166 GCA_039024735.1 Bacteroidota bacterium | reverse complement strand
GTGCCAACCCAGAGCGCCCCCGATGCATCTCGTGCCAACCCCGTGATGACGGGTCGTGCGGCGAGTCGGTCCGCCTCGGGCTCCAGGTGGACGTGTGTCCACGTCTCGGTTCTCGGATCGAGCCGGAAGAGGCCCTCGTACGTTCCCGCCCAGATCTCGCCACTGGGGTCAGGGAGCACCTCTCGAACGTTGACGTAGGCCCGTTCTGACCGGGACGCGAGCGGATACGGGGTCATCTGGCCCGCCTCGGTGTCGATGGCGAGGAGGCCACTGTTGCCCGTCCACAAGCGGCCATCCGCTTCCAGAAGCGGGAACACGACTCCCATCCCCATCTCGTCGTCCGGGGCGAGAAACATCGCGAACCGCTGATTTCCCGGCTCGCGGCGGTAGAGGCCTGCGTACGTGCTCACCCAGACCGCGCCTCTGGCGTCCACGGTCAAGCCGAACACGCGCTCGCTGCCAAGTGTGCCCGGCGTCGATGGATCGACGACCCACTTGGAAAACGCACCTGTCGCGGGGTCCTGTCGGTTGAGCGGTCCCCCGTTGACGCCTACCCAGAGTGTCCCGTCCTCGTCCTCCGCGAACGCCGTCACGTCGTTGGCGCTCAGGCTCTTGGGATCGCCCGGGCGGACCGCCTCACGTTCGATGATCCTGGAAAGCGGGTACTGCCTCGCGAGCCCGCCGTAGGTCCCGGCCCACAGCACACCGTCGCGGGTTTCGAGCAGCGCCAGCACGTTGTTGTCGCGAAGGCTCTGCGGATCGGACGGGTCGAAGGCGAAGCGGTCGAAGGCGTCCGCCTCGGGATCGTAGCGATGAAGCCCGGCCCCGTTGGTCCCGGCCCAGATCGTGCCGTCGCGGGTTTCAGCCAGCGACAGGACCCACGGGTTGGCGATCGCGCCCGGTACTCCCGCTTGGTTCGGATAGTGGGTCACCTGCCGTGTCGTGGGATCGTAGCGGAAGAGGCCCTCAGACCGGGTGCCTGCCCAGATCCGCCCTGCGCGGTCGCGGAGAATCGCCGTGACAGTTGGCAAGAGAGCCGAGACGGGGTCCGTGGGGTCGCGACGGACATGTGTGAACGTCTCCGTTCCCGGGTCGAAGCGGCTCAGACCGGCGCTACCGCCTGTCCACAGGGTGCCGCCCTCGCCCGTGGTGAGCACGTGGACCGTGCTCGTTGAGGCGCTGGCCTCGAAGGCTTCCGTCTGGATGCGTCGAACCGTCCCCACTTCGGGGTCAACCCGGTTGAGCCCACCGCCTCGCGTTCCGGCCCAGATCGTCCCGTCGGCGCCCTCCACGAGGGTGCGGACGATGGACGAGCCCAATGTTGTGGGATCGTCGGGATCGTGACGGAAGTGGGTGAAGGTCTCCGTGACCGGGTCCATGCGGTCGAGGCCGCCATTGGTGCCGACCCAGAGCGACCCATCGCTGCCCTCCACCAGAGAGTTGACGTGGTTGTGGCCGAGGCTCGTCGGGTCAGCAGGGTCGTGGAGGTAGGAGACGAACGAGGCCCCATCGAACCGGCTGAGCCCTCCGAAGGTGCCGATCCACAGGAAGCCCTGGCGGTCCTGGTGGAAGACGTTGGCCTCGTTGGAAACCAGTCCGTCCGCGATGGTGAGCGTCTCGAACCGGGGCGTGAGGCTGGAGGGTGAAGCCTCTGCGAGGCGGGCAGGAATCGCGGCTGTCTCCTCACTCGCCTCGGTCTCGCGCTCGGGCGTGCCACACCCTGCCGCCAGCACAGCGGCGAGCGCACAGAGGAGGTACCGGGGAGAAACAGCAGGCAACAGGCCCGACAATGTGGGAACCCGAAGTCTACGCCGGGAGGCCCCGTCTTCGTGCCGAGGCGGGCGAGGGGCATGGCCTACCGACTCGAAAACGCTGCCTCTGGCGTCACAAGCGGGGCCATGCGTCACCGACGCAACAGAATGCGTCACCAACGCAAGTCGCGAAGCGTGAGCAGAAGAGGTCGCGGCATGGCTGGAACGGCGGGCGGAGGGTATCGGGATAGTCTCAGACACGCCCTCCGCATCGCGCCCGGACCATGCCGATCCGCTCTCTCGTCGCTTTCGTGTTCTGCCTGCTTCTCGCCACCGCCTCGGTGGCGCAGACGTTCTCCGTGACGGCGACCTCTGGCCCTGCCCCTGCGCCAGAGGCCCATGTCCGCCTCTCATGGACACCGACCGGCACCCCGGGCGAACTCTACCAGATCCGCCGCACCCGCCTCCCCGAAGGCACCGCCCAACTGCTCGCGGTCCGGCCCGAGGCGGACACGACGTACCAGGACACGAGCGCGCTGCCCGGCGTGGAATACCGCTATTGCGTGACGCCCGCCACGTCGGCCACGCCAGAGGCCTGCGCCGAGGGATCGCGGGAGCTTCGGGTCCCGACGAACCCGCAAGCGACGGATCGCACGCGCACGGACGGCGTCGCGATCACGTGGATCGACCGCTCCTCGGTCGAACTCGGCTACGTCATCTTCCGCGACGCGCCGGGCACCTCGGCAGACGACCCGGACGCCCTCACGCCCATCGACACCACGACGGCCGACGCGACGGGCTACCTGGACGCCTCTGGCGTGGCAGACGAGCGCTACCAATACTGCGTGGGGCTTCTCGACGACTCCAGTGGGACGCCGCGTATCTCGGCGTCGCCAGAGGCTCCGCTAGCGTGCGACACTGGGACGCGGGGAGTGGTGGCCCCGCCGACCGGCGTCGCCGCCTCGGACGGGACGCTGGACGACCGCGTCCGCGTGGTGTGGCGGAGCCAGCCTAGCGTGACGTTCTCCATCTACCGCTCGGGCGATCTGAGCGACGACACCAGCGATCTCGGCGTCCAGTTGGCGAGTGCCCTCACCGGAGGCTCGTACGAGGACACTAGCGCGGCCTCTGGCGAGATCTACCGCTACTGCGTAACCGCCTCCACGGACGAAGGCGAGTCCGTAGCCGTCTGCGACAACGGGCGCCGGGGAGCCCTGGAGCCCCCAACCGAGGTGACCGCCTCGGACCGCACCTCGGACAGTGCCGTCGAGATCGCGTGGACCGGTGCGGTGGAGCCCGTGACGGGCTACCGCATCTACAGCTCCGGCGACGGCCCTGACGTGCTCATCGGGACCGTCCCGGCGCTCCGCTCGCGCTTTTCCGACGTGAGCGCTACGCCGCTCCAGGTCACCACCTACTGCGTCCGGTCCTACGCCGAGGCGGAAGTGAACGGCGAGACGGTGGTGACGGAATCGGCGTCGGTCTGCGACGAGGGATCCCGCCAGAGCCTGCTCCCGCCCACGGATTTCGTCGCCTCCGACGACTCCACCAGCACCGAGGCGGCCGTCGCCCTCGCGTGGGAGACGGAAAGCGACGTGGTGCAACTCTTCCAGGTCTTCCGCGATGGCACGCCTATCGCCACGCTGCCGCCCTTCGCGCGCGGCTACGAGGACGCGACCGGCCTCTCCGGCACGACGTACGACTACGTCGTCCGCGCCGTGGCCGTGGTGGACCTCGGGCCTGGCCTTCCGGGCGCGGCGCCTGAGAATCCGGGTGACCTCCACGCCCAGCGCATTCGCCAGGGCCTCGCACCGGTCTTCGCCCGCGCCGAGGCGGCCCGCACCGCCCTCGCCGCTGAGCGCCGCGACGCTCCGCACGCCGACCTCGCCCGCCTCGGTGCCCGCGCCGAGGCGGAGGAGGCCGCGCTCCTCCGCGAGATCCAGGACGTGCTGACCAGCCTCGGACTCGACGCCTCTGGCCTCACCGACTCCGCCCGCCTCGGTGGCGACCTCGTCACCCGAGACTCCGACCCCGACGACGGCACGCGCCGTCTCCGTGCGCCCGACGGACTGGAGGCGACGACCGACCTCGAAGACCGCGTCCGCCTCACCTGGACCGACCGCTCCGAGATCGAGGCGGACTACGAGGTGCACTACGAGTACACCCTGCCCGTCGGTGCTGGCGAGAGCCGGGTCGTCCGTGTCGGTGGGCCGAACCGGACGCAGTGGGTCCACCTCGACGTGCCCGCCGGGGTGGACGTGACCTACCGCGTCCGCGCGACCGAGGAGGCCTCTGGCGCCGCGTCCGAGTGGGCCGTGATCACGGGCCGCCGCGAACTGCTCCCGCCGGGCCGCGTGACCGCCGCGCAGGACCTCGTGGAGACTGAACTCGTCGTGACATGGCGCGACAGCTCCCGCGCCGAAGACGGCTACCGCGTGATCGCCAACCTCGCCTCCGGCTGGTGGACCGGCGAGACCGCCGCGAACGCCCTCCAGTTGGTCCTCCCCATTCAGCCCGAGGACTTCGGGACGGACATCCCCGTCAAGGTGATGGCCTTCTCGGACGAGGACCGCAGCGTCGTCCCGGCGGACGCGATGACGGAGCCGACGTACACCGGAAGCGCGCAGGTGGAGACCACCGCGATGCCCGCGCTTCTCCCGCCTCGGGTGATGACTGCCTCCACCGGGTACGCCACCCGCGTCGTTGTTACCTGGACCGACGAGTCCTCCGCCAACGACGGCTACCGCGTCACCCGCGATGGCGAGGACCTGGCGACCCTCGGCGACGAGACGACCTACTCCGATGACGCCGCCAGAGGCCCGGCGACGTACTGCGTGACGGCCACGACATCAGGCCAACCGGCCGCCGATTCCCCGGCGGTCTGCGCGACCGGTCGGCTCTCGACGGTCAGCGCCGCAAGCACCGGGGACGAGGTCACCACTCCACGATTCTCCTCTGCTCTCAACGCTGCGCCATCGTCTCCGGGCTTCGGTGGCGGAGCGAGCTACGGAAAAGCCGTCGCCGCCTTCGGGGCCAACGCCGTGGTCACCACGGATGTGGACGCTCAGACCCTCAGCCAGGGCATCGCCCCGGGCTGGGCCATCCCGTGGGCAGACAACGCAACTCAGTTCCCCTACGGCACGGGCGGGTACAACAATGGGACGGTCAAAGGCCGGGTGGGCATGGCCTCGTTCTACGAGCGCACCGAGAGCGGATGGGCGGAGATCAACCGCATCCAGATCGGGCCGAATGACCCCTTCACCTATAGCGAGTTCGGGTACGACGCGGATATCCACGGCGACGTGGCAATCATCGGCGCGCCGGGTGCCGCGGTCTTCGTGAGGCACCCACGCCAGGAGGCGTCCGTTCTCTGGTGGACCCGCTACCAGAGTCAGGTCGAGTACGGGGATGGAGG
>JBCCPW010000293.1:0-5178 GCA_039024735.1 Bacteroidota bacterium | reverse complement strand
GCCGACCTGCCGGGGTTCATCGACATGCTCCACCGCGTGCTGGAGGGCGAGAAAGAGCAAATGGAGGTTGTCGTGGACGACCGGACGTTCGACACGGTTGTCAGCCCGTCCTATGACGAACAAGGGCGGATCTGTGGCGGCGTCGGGATCAGCATCGACGTGACGGAGGAGCGCGAAGCGCTTCGCATCGCGACGGAGCACAAGCAACTCCTCGATACTGCCCTTGACGGCGCTCCGATGGTGCTCTACGCCTTCGACGCGGACGGCACGATCACCTTCAGCCAGGGCCGCGCGCTCGAGTCCATCGGCTTCTCGGACGGCGAACTCGTCGGGGCGAACGTCCGGGATTTCAATGAGCCCGGCTCCCCGGGTGACGAGGCCACGACCAAGGTGCTCGCGGGAGAGCGGACCGTGTGGATCTCGCACTTCGGCAGTGAGGTCTTCGAGGTGACCGCCATCCCCACCGAGGCGGGCGGGGCCGTGGCCGTCTCCAACCGCATCACTGAGCGGGTGCAGGGGGAGCAGACGCTGCGAGAGACCGTCTCTGCGCTGGCGGAGGCCCGGGACGAAGCCGAGGCGGCCAACCGCGCCAAGAGCGCGTTCCTGGCCGCGATGAGCCACGAGATCCGGACGCCCATGAACGCCGTCATTGGTTTCGGCGACCTGCTCAAGACCACGGCGCTGACGCCTCAGCAGCAGAGCTACGTCCGCACCATTCAGAACGCCGGGGATCGCCTCCTGGGCCTCATCGACGACCTCCTGGACTTCTCCAAGATCGAGGCGGGACGGCTGCCCATCGAGACGGAGCCGCTGGACACCGAGCCGCTCATCGTCCATGCGCTGGAGGAAGTGGCCACACTGGCCGCCAAGAAGGGTCTGGAGTTGGCCTACATCATCAGAGAGGGCGTTCCGGCTCGTGTCATTGGCGACCCGCGCCGGATCGGGCAGATCCTCGCGAACCTTCTCTCCAACGCGATCAAGTTCACCGAGAAGGGAGGAGTGGAGGTCCACGTGGGCCTCCGGGATGACCACCAACTGGCCGTCACCGTCCAGGACACCGGCATCGGCATTGACCCTGCCCGCATCGAGCGCGTGTTCGAGGCCTTCGTGCAGGCGGACGAGTCGACGGCACGGCGCTTCGGCGGCACCGGCCTCGGGCTCGCCATCTCTCGCCGCCTGGCCGAGGCGATGGGCGGCGATCTGACGGCGACCAGCGTCCCTGGCCAGGGCAGCGCCTTCACGCTTAGCCTTCCTCTGCCCACCGCTCCCGAGACGGGCCGGGTGGTCCTCCACACGGCGACCACCTCGCTCAGCGGTTCGTCCGTCCTCCTCGTGGACGACGACGAGATCAGCCGCCTGGGCCTTTCCACTCGCCTCCAACAGTGGGGCATGACCGTCTCGGCCACGCACGACCCCGCTGAGGCCCTCGCCTGGATCGACAGCGGCCAGTCGTTCGATCTCGGTGTGTTGGACATGGTCATGCCGGAGACCGACGGACTCCAACTCGCCGCGGCCATCCGCGAGCGCCGATCCCCGCAGACGCTTCCGCTCGTTGTCCTCTCGTCCGAGCCCGAGGCGCGGCACGCGCCCGACCTCGTCGTCTCGACGATCTGCAAGCCCATCACGCCGGTCGAGTTGCACGATCTCTTGTCGCGCGCGCTCGCCACACGCGAGACCCTGCCGAGTGCCACCGTTCTGGATCCGGCAACGCAAGCCGCGCTGGAGGAAAAGGCGATCCGGGTGGCGCCCCTCGGGGTGCGGCGGATTCTCCTCGCGGAGGACGAGCCCGACAATCAGTTGCTCGCGGTGCGGATGCTCTCCGAGCTGGGCTTCAGTGTGGAGGTCGCCACGACGGGCGTGGAAGCCCTCGAACGGCTCCGCCAGCATCCGTACGACGTGGTGCTGATGGACGTGATGATGCCTGCGATGGACGGGCTGGAGGCCACCCGGCGCCTCCGGGCGGAGCTTCCGCCGGAGCAGCAGCCGCGCGTGATCGCGCTGACGGCGCGCGCGATGGCGGCCGACCGCGAGGCCTGCTTCAACGCGGGCATGGACGACTTCCTCGCGAAGCCCTTCCGCATGGCGGCCCTCGCGAAGGTCCTGGATCGCGGCTTCATCGCGGAAGCTTAGCCTCGCAGCCGTTGCCTTCCCGCCTCGGTGATCGATGAGTCACCGAGGCGGAGTGCCTCCGGTTGAAATCCCGCCCGGTCGGATCCTCCGACTCGCTCTCGCGTCTGCCCTCCGCGATGAGCGACCTCCCCGACCCGACGGATGCGCTGCACCGCGCCATCGGCCATGCCCCGATGGCGCTCTTTGCGTTCGGCGCCGACCGGCGGTTCACTCTTCTGACCGGGGGCGCGCTCACTCCCATCGGCCTGACCCCGGCCGACCTCCTCGGTGAGGACATCACCGAGACGTACGCGCACCAGCCCGAGATTGTCATGGGCGTGGCGCGTGTGCTGCTCGGCGCGCCTGTGACGTGGTCGGTGACCATCGCGGGGCGGCAGTTTCTGACCGTCTGCGCTCCCGTCCACGACGAGACCGGCGCGGTCTCTGGCGGGGTCGGGGCGAGCCTGGATGTGACCGAGGCGGGAATCGACAGCGCCGAGGCGGAGCGCGAGGCGGAGCGGCGGCGGCGGCTTCTCGCGGCCACCGCGCAGGAAGGCGACTTCGAGTCCGTGGCCGAGGACGTGCTCCGCGTCATGGCCGACCTCCTGGATCTCGACATCGGGCTCCTCGCCACCACCACACGCGGCACCCACACCTGCCTCGCGGGATGGTCTCGCGACGAGGGCTCCATGACGGCGGGCCAGACAATCCCGCTGGAAGACGCCTACTGCGACCTCACGGTCGAGTTGGATGACCTCGTGCTGATCCCGCACATGGCGGAGAGCGAGCACCGGGGCCATCGCTGCTACGGCGTGTTCGGGCTGGAGGCGTACGTGGGGGCGCCGGTTCGCGTCCGGGGGGAGACGCGCGGCGTGCTCAGCTTTTCCTCGGCGCGTCCGGCTCGGCGTGCGTTCACGGATGCAGACGTGGTGCTCCTTCGGCTGGCGGCGGCGTGGGCCGGGGCGTACATGGAGCGCGAGGAGCGAGAGGCGGAGTTGCGCACCGCCCGCACCGAGGCGGACCGTCAGGCGGAGCGCCTCCGCACGCTCGCGTCGGTCTTCGGTCAGCGCGGAGCCGACCTGCGCACCCGCATCGAGGCGGTGCTCCAGACCGGCCGCGATCTGCTGGGGCTGGAGATCGCCATCCTGAGCCGCGTGCAAGACGAGACGTACACCGTCCAGGCCTGCGCGGTCCCGAAAGACACCGCGCTCCAGACTGGCGACACGTTCGCGTTCTCCGAGACCTACTGCCACCTCGCGCTCCAGACCGACGACGTGCTCGCCATCGACTACATGGAGATCTCGCCCTACCGGCGGCATCCGGCCTACAGTGCCTTCCGGCTGGAGGCGTACATCGGGACGCGCATCGTGGTGGACGGCGAGGTGATCGGCACGCTGAACTTCTCCTCCGCCGAGCCCCGCTCGGGGCCATTCCCAGAGTCCGACCGCGACCTCGTCCGGCTCATGGCGGAGTGGATCGGAGCGACGCTGGAGCGCGAGGGCCTCCCGCAGACGCTGACCGCATGACACGCGTCCCGCCTCGGTGACCCCATGGGACCACCGAGGCAGGCGCCCTCAGGCTGTCCGAACGAGCGGCACCTGAAGCTGGTGGGGGCGGTTCTCGGGCGAGTCGAACGGGGTCCCGTCTACGTGCTTGGCGCCGAAGAACAGCATGCCATCGCGCAGGTAGAGCAGGTCGTAGTCCACGACGGTCTGGCCCTCGACCATGTTGAACAGCGGGAAGGGCTTGCCGAGAATGCTCTGCGTGACCCCGGCCTCGAATGGCGGGACGCCCTCGGCAGGCATCGCGTTGAGCATGTCGGCGGCGGAGGGATTGAGCGGGGTCACGTCGAAGCCCGTGTCGAGCACGTAGTCCACGGAGAATGCGCCGTCCGCGATGGGATGCGGGCCGTGCCAGTGGAGATGACCGCGAAAGACGAACTCGAAGAGGGGCACCTTGCCGTAGTCGTCGGCGACCATCGTGATGACGCCGGAGAACGTATCGTCGGCGCCGTAGGTAAACCGGCGGGTGAGGTATGTGGGCTCGATCTGGCCGGTACCGAGGCGGTCTTCGGTGGGCCGAAGTTCCACCGAGAGGCTTTCCCAGGCGCCCACGATGGCGGCTCGGAGATCGTCGAGAGTGCGGGGGTTGTCAGTCATTGAGACAGCAGGGATGGGAGTCGCCAAGCTGCTGAGGTAGTTTGATTCAATCAACTAGTACGCCTTGAGCGACCTAGTCTCTTTTTTCTGACTACTCCCAGCATGGCGACTCCCGACCCCGTCCTCCCCTCCTGCCCGGTCACCCAAACCCTTCGGGTGATGGGGGGGCAAGTGGAAGCCTGTCATCCTGTTTCATCTCTCGGTCGGCGTGAACCGGTTCGGGCGGATGCGCCGCGCCATCCAGGGCATCAGCAAGCAGATGCTCGCGAAGCAGCTCCGCGAGTTGGAGGCCGACGGTGTGATCCATCGCGAGGTGTACGCTGAGGTCCCCCCGCGTGTGGAGTACAGTCTGACCGAGACCGGCCACAGCCTCCTGCCGGTCATCGCAGCGATGCGTGCCTGGGGTGAGGCGCACCTCGCGGAGACCACCTGACACGTTCCGCCTCGGTGCCCCCGCAGAGCGACCGAGGCGGAGGAGACCGCAACCAAACGGGGCGCCTCGGTCTCCCGAGACGCCCCGCACGTTGATCGGCATGTGCCGCGTCAGCGGACAGCTAGCGAACGACCGTCAGACGCTGCGTGAACGTCTCCCCATCGGCCTCCATCCGCACCACGTAGACGCCTGCAGCGAGGTCGAGCACCGAGGCGGTGTGACGACCGGCCTGATGCGTGCCCTCGGCGGCCACGACCACCTCGCGGCCGAGCGCGTCGTAGACCGCGACACGAACCGCCCCCTCGCGGGCGAGCGAGAAGGCCACCGTCGCATTCCCTTCCGATGGGTTCGGGTACAGAGCCTCAAGCGCAAGCACCGGAGCCGTCAGGATGGCCTCCTGCGGAAGCTCCTCGGTGATTGGAGCCGGGGACTCGGCGGTCGTCGCGCCATCGGCTGCGACCGGGAGCAGGAACGCCG
>JBCCPW010000292.1:0-5186 GCA_039024735.1 Bacteroidota bacterium | reverse complement strand
CCGTCGAGGCCGCCAGCATGGGCTCGTCGCTCAAGTTCTGCCTCGTCGCCGAAGGCGCAGCCGATTTCTACCCGCGCACCGGGCCCACGATGGAGTGGGTCACCGCCGCCGCGCATGCCGTCCTGAGCGCAGCGGGTGGGCGGCTCGTCGCGCTGACGGGCGAGCACGCGGGCCAGCCGCTGCCATACAACCGCGAGAATCTCCGCAACCCGCCCGTCGCGGCGTGGGGGGATCCCGGTCTGGACTGGGCGCCGTGGCTGGACGGGCTCGTCTGATCCGCCCCGCCTCGGTGCTGGCGTGGAACCACTGAGGCGTGAGGACAACTCACCGTCTTGAGAACCCCGCCCGCCTCGGTGCGGCCCCGGACTCACCGAGGCGGAGACCGCTGCCAACGAAAATGCGGGACGCCCCAGAGAGGAGCGCCCCGCGCCGGATGGGGCCCACACACTAAGCCCAACCCGGAGGTAGCGGCGGAGAAACGGGAGGCAACAGGCGTTCGTGCCCAGCCATCGGAAATCCCGCGCGGCTCCCGTCCGGCTCACCCGATCCCTCGGCCGTTTCGCAACGAACCCGAGACGCGGCGGCGTGAGAATCCGGTCAACCGGCACGAAGGCGCCGATACCTCCCGTTGGCGACGCGCTGACCATGCAACCGTCCGGGCGCTCTGGCGTCCCACCTCTGATTCCCTTCCACTCCACCGATGCACACCGACTCCACGCCTCGCCCGATGCGCCGGAAGCTGACCGTCGGGCTCCTCGTCGTCGCCGCGTTCTTCGGCGGCGTCTTTTTCGTGGCGTCCGCCGCTGAGCTTCTGGGGCTCACCGATGCCCTGCCGGGCTCCGTCGCGCAACGAATAGAGCAAACCCAGGAGATCGCGACCGCCGAGGACCTCGGCCGCGCCTTCACCCAGGTCGCCGAGCGTGTCAACCCCGCCGTTGTTCAGATCCAGGCCACGCAGCGCGTGGCGCGCGACGCCAGCGATCCCATGTCGGGCGGCTCCCCGCTGGACTTCTTCTTCCGCCAGCGTCCCGATGGCTCCGCGCCCGACAGCGACCCGGAGCCGTTCTTCCGCTCGGGCCTCGGCTCCGGCGCCTTCATCCGTGACGACGGCTTCATCGTGACGAACAACCACGTCATTGAGAACGCCTCCGAGCTACGCGTCGTCCTGTTCGACGGGCGCGAGTTGGACGCCGAGGTCGTGGGAGCAGACCCGTTCTCGGATCTCGCCGTGCTGCGCGTGGAAGGCGAGGGCTATCCCTCCATCGGGTTCGGCGAGGCGGGCGAGGTCCGCGTGGGCCAGTGGGTACTCGCCTTCGGAAGCCCGCTGGATGCGGAACTCTCCAACACTGTCACGAGCGGCATCATCTCCAGCCTCGGCCGCTACAGCGGCGCCCGCGATCCGCAGGGCCGCCCGACGATCTCGAACTACATCCAGACCGACGCGGCCGTGAACCCAGGCAACTCCGGCGGACCGCTCGTCAACCTTCGCGGGGAGATCGTCGGCATCAACTCCGCCATCGCGACGCGGACGGGCACCTTCAACGGCATCTCGTTCGCCATCCCGGTCAACATCGTGCGGAACACGACCGACCAACTCATCGAGAGCGGTGAGGTGGAGCGCGGGTACCTCGGGATCCAGTTCGGCGCGCCGTCCGCATCGCTCGCGCGGCGCAACGGCGTCGGGCCGGGTGCGGCCATCGTGACCGATATCCAGGAAGACGCGACGGGTCGGCAGCCCGCAGGCGAGGCGGGCGTCCGCCCGGACGATCTCATCACGGCCGTGGACGGCGTGACCCTGCGGGACAACCGCCAGATCGTCTCGCTGATCTCCAACAAACGCCCCGGCGATGAGGTGGACCTCACCATCGTCCGCGACGGCGACGAGCAGACCGTGACGGTCCGCCTCGGTACGCGCCCGGACAATCCCCTCGCGATGATGCAGCGCGGCGAGCGTCCCGATGCGCCTCAACCCGAGAGCGAACTCGAGACCGAGCCCATGACCATGGACGACCTCGGGCTGACGATCCAGAACGCCACCCCCGCGACGCTGCGCCGGTTTCGCATCGAGGCGGGCGATGACGTGACGGGCGTGCTCGTGACGGGCGTGGAGCGCTCCAGCGAGGCCTATCGCGATGCCGACATCCGGCGCGGTGTGGTCATCACCGAGGTGAACCGCCAGCCGATCCGCGACCAGGACGAGTTCGAGGCCGCGCTCGCGGACATCACCCCCGGCGAGACGTTCCTCGTCCGTGTGAAACGGTACGTCGGAGACGGCGACTCCGTCTCCACGCTGACGGCGCTGACCAAGCCCGAATGATCGGACCGCCTCGGTGCGTCCGCAGAGACACCGAGGAGGACCGGACGGCCGCCCCGCTGGATGCGTCCGGCGGGGCGTTCTCGTTTACGCGAGCGAGTCGAAGCCGCTGCGCACCTCCTCGGTGGTCGGGAGGGTGCCTTCCAGAAGGCGCCATTCGAACGTCGCGGCGTCTTTGTCGCGTCCGATGAACGCCCCCGCCTGCACGTGGCCGTCGGTGGCGTAGTACACCGCGGCGTCCTTCGCGCCGAGGTCGCCGTCCACGAGGATCTCGTCCGGCGCCTCGGTGTGGCCGACGTATCGAAGGCTGATCCCCCACTGGCCGGTCCAGAAGAACGGGACGTTGGCGAACGGCTCGGCCTTGTCTCCCGCGAGCGTTTGCGCGATGGCGTGCGCGGCGTGCCGCCCGTGCTGCTGCGCCACCCGCCAGTGCTCGATCCGGACGACGTGCCCGAGCCGCGCCTCGGGATACGCCGCCACATCTCCGGCGGCGTACAGCCCGTCCGCGAGGGCGAGCGTGGCGTCGGTCACGAGACCGCCGTCGTCCCGCCGGAAGTCGTGGCCGTCCAGAAACTCGGTGGCCGGGGCGACGCCCACGCCGAGGATCACGAGATCGCCGTCAATGCCTGCCTCGGTGCCGCCCTCATCGACCACGACGGCCAGCCCTCGCGCGGTGCGCTCGATGCGCCGCACGCTGGCACCGAGGTGGAACGTGGCACCGCCGTCCTCCGCCGCCTGCTGAAACCTCCGCCCGAGAGCTTCGCCCAGCGTGGCCTCGAACGGCACACGCTCGCGCCCGACGACGTGCACCTCGATATCGCGCGAGGCGAGGCTCGCTGCGGCCTCCATCCCGATGAAGCTCGCGCCGATGATGACCGCTCGCGTTGCGCCGTCGGCGTCGTCCACGATGGCCTGGGCATCGGACCACGAGCGGAGCACGTGGACGCCGTCGAGATCGGCGCCCTCGATGGGAAGCCGCCGAGGCGTGCCGCCCGTGGCGATGAGGCAGGCGTCGTAGGCGAGCTCGTCGCCCGCGTCGAAGCTCGCGGTCTTCGTGTCCGGGTCGAGACCTGTGACGCGGCGGTCCGTCCAGATCTCGATACCGAGGCGGTCGGAGACGCTGGCGTCGCGCAGAGGGAGCCCGTCCGGTCCGGCGCCACCCGAGAGGAACGCCTTGGACAGCTTGGTCCGGTCATACGGCGCACGTGTCTCGGGCGTGACCATCACGAGGCGCCCGGCGTAGCCCTGCCGCCGGAGTTCCTCCGCTGCGGCCTGCGCCGCCGCGCCGCCGCCGACGATCAGCACCACCTGATCGGGGGCCTCCGCCTCGGTGGTGGTGATGGACGCGTGGCCTGCGGTTTCAGGGACGCGAACCCACACGTCCTCGCCCTCCACCTGGACTTCGAACGCCTGGAGGCCGTCGAGCGAGGGGGGCTCCACGAGGGCGCCGGAACACACGTCGAACGCGGCGTGGTGCCACGGGCAGACGACCGTCGTGCCGACGAGGACGCCCGTTTCGAGCGGCGCGCCGTAGTGCGGGCAGTGCGCGGTGCACGCGTGGAACTCGCCCTCAACGCGGGAGAGGAGAACAGGGGTGCCGTCGGCATCGACCTGGCGCATCTCGCCCTCGGCGAGGTCAGACGTGGCGGCGACGTGGACGAAATCGGCAGACATGAGCGGGCAGGCAGGAGAAGGGATCGCCTGTACCTGCCCCGCGTCGGCGGGGTTCGCGAGGGCACGCGCGTCCTCCGCCTCGGTACCGAGGCGGACCGAGCAGCGTCACGCGATGGACTCCAGCGTGATCTCGAACGTCAGATCCTCGCCTGCGAGCGGGTGGTTGGCGTCGAGCAGGATCGTCTCGTCGCTGATCTCGGCCACGCGCACGATGACGCTCCCGCCGTCCTGCATCCCGAGTTGGAGTTGGTCCCCGACATTGACCTCGGCGTCGGGCGGAAGCTGCGCCTTCGGCATCTCGACGACCTGTTCGGGGTCGGGCTCGCCGTAGGCCTGGGCGGCCGGGAGGGTGACCGTCTTTGTCTCGCCGATGGTCATGCCCGCCACGGCGGCGTCGAACCCAGGGACGACCTGGCCGGAGCCGAGGGTGAACTGAAGCGGCTCGCGGCCCTCGGAGGAATCGAAGCGGGTGCCGTCGGAAAGGGTGCCGGTGTAGTGAACGCGAACAGTGTCGCCGGAGGTCGCGGGCATGAGGAAGATGGATGGTTTCGGTCATGGATGCAGGCTCGAGGCGGGAGTTTCGTGCGTCCTTGCCTTTCGTCCGACCTCCACGCCACCGACGGCCGCGCGGCGGACACACCGGGCGATCTTGCCCTCTCACGACTCCTTGCTCCATGTCTCTCGCGCGCACCCTCGGCGTTGCCGCCGTGCTCCTCGTGGTCGGGTACGTTCTGTTCTCGCGGTTCTCGCAGGGCGGACGCGCGATGACGCCCGACGAGTTCCTCGCGGCCTACGAACCGGAGCACACGCTCATCGACGCGCGGACCTCGCGCGAGTACGCGACAGGCCATCTCGCGGGCGCACTAAACTTGAACGTCCTCGACTCGGACTTCCGGGAACGCGCCGACACCCTGCCGCGCGATCAGCCGGTGTATCTCTACTGCGCCTCGGGGCATCGGAGCGGCCGGGCGGCGGGCATCCTGGAAGACATGGGCTTCGAGGCCGTGTACAACGTGGGTGGGATCGGGGCGCTCGCCCGGGCGGGCGCCGATCTGGCACCGTAGCTCCGCCCGCCTCGGTGCGTCAACGGGAGCACCGAGGCGGAGCCATCCGAAACGAGAACCGCTGTCACGCCGCCGCTCTCCGCCTCGGGGGGCGGCGGTTCTCGTTTCGGATGGCTCCGCCTCGGTGCTCCCGT
>JBCCPW010000291.1:0-5201 GCA_039024735.1 Bacteroidota bacterium | reverse complement strand
GACGGACGGACGAGAGATCAGTCGTCGTCGCCTTCGCAGATGAGCAGGTGGCGTCCTTGGGGCAAGAAGTGACTCTCCCACCTGTGACCCTGCACGCACCGTTCGGTCTCCCTGCCGTCTCGCGCACGGCGGTGAAGAATGCCCACCCGGCCCCGCTCCAGTTGCTGCTCGCTGCACGCGCAGTTGTAGAGGTCTTCTTCGGGGCATTCCCCAGCGGTCGCGCCGTTGTCGAGATAGCTGCGGAGTTGGGACTCAAAGATCGTCCGCTCGGTGCCATTGTCGCAGACGAGGACTTCCTCTTCGGGGCACTCGCCCATCGTGGCGCCCTGTGCGGTGTAGGCCTCAATCTGGGACTGGGGCACCATCACGTCGTTGCCGCCGAAGCACATCTCGAACTGGGGCTCGGGACACTCGCCCTCTATCGCGCCGAGTTGGCGGTAGGCGGGCACCTCGGACTCTGGCACCATCTGCTCGGACTCGTTGTAGCAGATGAGGACTTCGGGCTCGGGCTCGGGGCACGTGCCTCCGGTCGCGCCGTTCGACAGGAACGCATCGTAGGTGGAAACCGGGACCATGCGCTCCTCACCGTCGAAGCAGATGAGAACCTCGGGCTCCGGGGGCATCCCGCTGGTGCTGGAGATCTGGCAGGCATCCCGCTCGTCCTTCATCGCGTACCAGAGCGAATCGCGCTGGGCATCGCTCGCAACCGAGGTCACCGAGATATCAATGACCTGGTCGGAGTAGTCCGGGCGGCTGCCGTAGTCGCGGAGCTTGCGGTAGCCCAGGTCGTCGCGCTCGGTCCACCCGTTGCCGTCGTAGCCGAGGCGCTTGAGCGCCCAGAAGCTGTTGGCGGGGTTGTTGGAGGACGGGTTGTCCCACGAGGTCCGGTTCTGGTCCTCCCAGCCGATCCGCCAGCGCTGGCGATCGCTCGGGTTCTGCTCCACCATGCCCCACACACTCTCAGACATCTTGGAAATGTCCGCGGTCGGGATGTCCAGCGCGTAGTGGACGTGGTCGTACCGACCCCCGTTGCCCACGTTGGACGCGTCGTACTCGTACTCGATGATGTGGCGCCGGGCATCGCACGTGGAGGCGTTGGTCGGGTACTTGTCCGAGCAGTTCTTGTCCACCCCGATGAAGAAGTTGAGCTGCGTGCCCGCCGTGACATAGAAACTGACGGGAGGCCGGACGCCGTCTCGTCGGTGGCCCGAGGCGAAGATCATCCGGGTTTCCACGAGTTCATCGCCTCGGTACTCGTCCATGAACACCGAGGAGCAATACCCGGCCATGGACTCCAGGAAGGAGACATCGAGCAGGCCGTCCTGAAGGACTTCGAGAACCTTGATGCGGTACTTGTCCCACATGGTGAACTGGGCACCCGTGTACCGCCTGGATCCGTCCGCCTCGGTGACCCACTCCCCTCCGTAGTAGCCGGTGGCTGTGATGCGGAGTTCGTGGCCGGAGAGCGGCTGGGCCCGCACAGCGTAGAAGCCGCCTCGGGCGGTGCCGCTGAACACGTTGTCCGCGGTGCTGTCCGCGAGGTCAACGGCCCGGGCTCCCGCGTCGAGCGCGTTGGGGTACTCGCGCGCGATGCCCATCGCGACGTTGAATCCAGACCGCGCGATCTCGCGAGCCAGCACCTCGTCTTCGTAGACGTTCTGGTCCTTGCGCGATTCGCGTTCGGTGGTCTGGTTGTTGTAGGACTGCATCATCAAGAGGACGCCTGCGCCCATCACGATGAGAAGAATGGCCTTGCCCATGGCAGGTGGTGTCGAATCGGTCGGTTCAGGAGAGACATCCGGTCAGAGCCGGATCACGCGAGATGAAGGGGACGCCGAGGCGACGTGCATTAACTGGACGGCGGGTCCCAGTATGGACGCACCTTGAGGGTGGTGGACCAGTAGATCTCGCGGATGTAGTTCTCGGGCTGGAGGATCCACTCCGGCACGACGGAGAAGCGAACGTGGATGTAGTCCCCTTCTTCCACGTTGTTGATCTCTGCCCCCATCCGGTCGAGCATCTCGACCCGGAAGTGAGAGAGCGTGCTGATGCTCCAGAGGTCTCGCTGCCACTCACTTGCTGCGGGATGGGGCGCGGTTTCGTTGGTCACCTTCGTAACGGCGACCTCACGATCGAGCCGAGAGAGCTGACGCACCTCGGGCGACCCATCTGCCCCGCGCAGCGTCACCTGGCGTGTCGGCACGAGTTCGTAGCGGGTGTGGAGTCGCGCCGTGTCGCCCGCCGCGATGTTCACCCCACCCGCGAACGAGCACCCGGAGAAGCAGGTGGAATCGCTGAAGAAGTGGAAGCGCCTCGTGTTGCCGAGGGAGTCCGTGATGGGCGTCTCGAACCGGTAGCGGTTGGTGCCCAGGTTCTTGCCGAGGTCGAGGATGTCACTCTCGATCCAGGTGCCGAAGACGAGTGTCTTCGCCTTCACGCTGTGCGTGGCGACCTGCTGGACACTCGTGTGCGAGCCGCTGCGCTGGGCCGCGATCAGAATCAGCGCGACCGCCATCGCGATGAGGATCGAGCTCAGGTGATCGAAAATCGAAATCATGAGGAGATGCGCGTGGTGCGCGAAGTAGGGGTCTCGGTCGTCGTCACGGCCGGTCTAGTTGGCCGGGATCGTCGAGGAGGACGTGCCACACGGACTGCCCGAGGTGCCGATGGGGCCGCATCTCTCTTCGGAGTCCATGTCGGCCTTCATGGGGTCGTAGGACACCACCCGGGTGATGGACACAATCGCGTCGATGGGGGCCGCGGCGTGTTCGCTGTTGATGGTGAGGTCCACCCGCTTGTGGAGCGTCGGCACGAGGGACGGGGTCTGACTGCCCGGGTCCGTGACGTAGGAGACTTCCACGTCTGCCGTGAAGGGCAGAACACGACCGTCAGAGAGGCGGGCTTCCACGGGCGCCCCTCGCGTCCCGTGCAGATCATCCATGTCGTCGCAAGGCATGCTGTTGCCCGGCGTCATGAGGTCGCACCCGTTGTTCCTGTAGCGGCCGAACTCGGCGTCGTTCGTCCGCGTGAAGGAGCCCGCGCCCACAGGAATAAGCCCGAGCCTGAAGACCTTCTCGGGCGTTGTGGCCTCGTCGAAGGACCGCGCCGCGATCATCTCCATGACGTGCTGCGCCGTGCCCGCTGCGGCGAGCTCGAGCTCGTCGCGGATCGTGGCCTTGTGGGACTGTTGCGTGACGCGTTGCTGATTGAATGAGATCAGCGACGCGAGGGTGAGTGCGAGCAGGCCCAGGAGGGATTGTGGCATGGCCGGGCGGGGTTTGGAGCGGGGAGGGGATCCTACCGACCTATCGTCCGCCCGACTCCATGACCCCCAATGCTCCCGCCGAATGCAACCCTACTGTGCCGTGAATCCGCCCCAGCACGCCCTCGCGTGGAGAAACTGGACCTGGGACTCGACGTGCCCCATGCACGACGGTCCGCGAGTCACGACCACACGATGGTCGTGCCGCCGGGGGCCGGGTCCCAATACCTCGCGGTTGTGTCGAGCAGATGCACCCCGAGGAAGGTTCGTTCGCGACGCGTGGTCCTGATGAGACCGCGCAATCGCGGCTGATACCGGTCCGCTGGACGCGATAGGGACAGCTTGTGTCTCAACCGACCGCTGACGGCCGACCGCTGACCGCCGAGGAGACGCCACGGGGGTCGGTTGGGCGCCTCGGTGCACAGGAGTTCTTCGGAGATAGCATGCGAGGACCGGCGCCCCGCCCCATCCATTTGCTCCGCCTCGGTGGTTTCCTGAAGAGGCACCGAGGCGGAATGAACGTCCCCCGCCCCTCGTCATGCTCTGGAAGGGCGCTCCCCACTCGTCACAGCGCCCTGCTGCTCCGCCTCGGTGCGTTCTGAAGAGGCACCGAGGCGGAGTGAGGGCTATCCGCCGGCGCGTTCCAGCGCGAGGCGGACCGCATCGGCCGCGTTGACCACGCCGCCCGTGACCGAGAGTGTCCCGAACGGCACCGTGGTCTCCCCGCCGGGCGTCGGGGTCGGCGTCTCGGCGAACGACGTCACGGACTCCAGAAGGATCTCGCGCACCTCCTCGGCGGAGAGCTCCGGCACGTAGGCCATCACGAGGGCCGCCACCCCGGCCACGACGGGCGCCGCAAAGCTGGTCCCGTTCTGCGTCTGGACTCCGCCGCCGGGTGCCAGCGAGGTCACCTCAGCGCCGGGCGCGAAGAGATCCACCTCGGCGTCGCCGTAGTTGGAGAATCCGGCCGCGAGCGCGGCGGGATCCGACGAACTCGCGCCGATCTCCATCCACGTCGAGATCGTGGCTCCGTCAAGCGTCACATCGGTCGGGAAGTTGCCTCCGTCGCCGAGGTCCTTGCTGCTGTTGCCCGAGGCGTGGACCAGAAGGACGCCCCGCTCGGCGGCGTACTGCGCGGCCTCGTCCACGACGCTCTTGTCCGGGCTGTAGCCCTTGCCAAAGCTCATGTTGATGATGTGCGCGCCGTTGTCCACCGCGTAGCGGATCGCGTTGGCGATGTCCTTGTCGTACTCGTCCCCATCAGGCACGGCGCGGACGGCCATGATCCGCACCGAGGCGGCCGCCTCGGTGTTGGGCGCGACTCCCTCAATGCCGACCTCGTTGCCTCGCACCGCCGCGACCAGCCCGGCGACGCCCGTGCCGTGACTCGGGTCCGGGCCGTGCACGTCGGCGTTGCCGTAGAACCGCTCCGTCACATCCGCGAGATCATCCCCGACGATGGGACGCGGGTCGAAGTCGGGGTTGTAGGCGTACTGGAGCCGATTGCTGAGATACTCCATGTACGCGTTGATGTCGTCCATCGTCGCGCCCTGCGAGGCGTAAAAGACGAGCATCCGGCGGGCCTGGTCGGCTTCGAGGTCCAGCCCCGGATCGAGCGCCTCGGGGTCTGCCGCGTCGTACGCATCGGGGAAGCGTGCCTGGAGCAGCGAGTCCGCTGATGCCATCTGCGCATAAATGGGCGCGATCTGATCGCGCTGACGCAGGAAGCGGCTGCGGTCCGCGTCGAACGCCGCCTCGTAGTCGGAACACACCGGGTCCGGGACCTCCGCTGCGCGGCACGCCGCGACGAGGCGGGTCACCTCCAGACGCTCGTGCTCCACATTCTGTCCGTCCGCGCCGCCGAGAAAGCTCCAGCCGTACACGTCGTCCGTGTAGCCGTTGCCGTCGTCGTCGATGCCGTTGTCCGGGATCTCGCCGG
>JBCCPW010000290.1:0-5226 GCA_039024735.1 Bacteroidota bacterium | reverse complement strand
GGGGCGCTCTCGATGCTCCTCTACCTCGCCGCCGGGATGTTCTTCCCGGTGTTCGCGGGCGACGGCTACGGGCCCGCCCTGTTGCTGGGCGCGACGGCGGGCTACCTCTTCGCGTTCCCCGTGGCGGCCCTCGTGGTCGGTGCGCTGACGGAGCGGTGGACCTCGTTCGTGGGCTCGGGCCTCTCGATGATGGTCGGCGCGGCGGTGGTCTACACGATGGGCGTGGCGGGGCTCGTCATCACCGGTGCGTACGAGACGCTGTGGGAAGCCGTGGTGCGCGGTGCCCTGCTCTTCCTCCCGTGGAGCCTCGTCAAGATGTGGCTGCTCGCGGGCGGGCACACGGCGCTCCGCCGGATCTCGCGGTAGAGCGCCCGCCCTAGCGCGTGGGACTGCCTCGGTAGGTCCACCGATCTCCCGAGGCGGACACGCCCCCGGGTCCCAGCGCTACGCCTCCTCGTTCTGCGGCGCGTACTTGCTCCCTCGGAGCACCTCCACGTCCTGCAGGTAGACGATCACGGAGTGGTGCTGGAAGTAGCGCTCGGCGACGTGATCCGCGATCCGTTCGGCGATCTCCTCCGTCACGATAGTCTCGATCTTGACGCTCGGACGCTCCCAGGTTGCGCCGCTGAGGCCACGCGTGCCCTCGCCCTGAACCTCCTGCATCGTGTGGCCCGTCGCACCGAGGCGGTGGATGGTGTTCAGCAGGCGGTCGCGGACGGTCCGCTCGGCGACGATGGTGACGAGGCGGTACGAGGCGGTCTGCATGGAATCGGAGGGCGGGTCGGTCCGCCTCGGTGGCCGGGGTCAGCCGCCGAGGACCTTGGCCAGTGCGAGGTACAGCGGGATGCCGACGGTGAGGTTGAACGGGAAGGTGATCCCGAGCGAGGCGGTCAGGTAGTACGCCGGGTTCGCCTCCGGGAGCCCGACCCGCACTGCTGCGGGCGCCGCGATGTAGCTCGCGCTCGACACCATCGCGCCGAGGACGGCGGCCCCGCCGACCGAGAGCCCGGCCAGTCCGCCCACCCACACGCCCAGCGCGCCGTGCACGATGGGCATCGCGATCCCGAAGCCGACGAGGAACATCCCGACCGACCGGAGATCGCGCAAGCGCCGGGCGGCGGCCATGCCCATCTCCAGCAGAAACAGCGTCAGGGCGCCCTGGAAGCCGCTCACGAAGAACGGCTCGACCGGTGCCATGCCCTCGCTTCCGGCGATCCACCCGATCGCCATCCCACCGAGGAGGAGCACAATGCTCTGGCCCGTCACGACCTCGCGCATGGCGTCTCGCCACGAGCCTGCCCGCTCGCCTCGCGCGTACGCGATCATGAGACCGACGATGATGGCGGGCACCTCCAGCAGCGCCACCAGCGCGGGCATGAAGCCCTCGGAGGGCACGCCCGCGAACTGCGCCACCGTCACCGCCGCGATGAACGTGACGGCGGAGACCGACCCGTAGTGCGCCGCGAGCGCGGCCGCATTCGTCCGGTCCATCCGACCGAGGCGGCGGAGCACGGTGTAGGCCGTGATGGGCGTCAGGATGCCCAGGCCGACCGTCGCGAGGGCCGGACCGACGACCTCCGTCAGCGGGGTCTCGCTGAGCGCCTTCCCGCCCTTCAGCCCGATCGCCAGCAGGAGGTAGATCGAGAGTGCCCGGTAGAGCGGCGCCGGGATCTCCAGGTCGCTCTTGACCGTCACGGCCAGCGCGCCGAGCACAAACGCCAGCACGACGGGCGAGAGCAGGCTGGCGAGGAGAACGTCGAGCACGGGCGGCGCCGGGGAGCGCAAAGAAGCGTGCCGAAGCTATCACGGCCGGGGCCGACCCCGCCCGCCTCGGTGCCGATTCAGAACCTCCCGCCTCGGGACCGAGGCGGGACACACCGGTAGCAGCGACCCGGGAGCGCGCCGCCTACTCGCCCTGTGCGAGCGAGTACGCCCGCTGCCCGTCGAAGAGGTACAGGTTCTCCGTCTTGATGGCGTCGAAGCCGTTGTCCGCGAGGCGGCCGAGGAGCGAGACGATCTGCTGGGACGTGATCGTCTCGTCGGTCGCGACGAAGCGGCAGCGCCAGTGGTCCGTCCAGAACGTTTCCGGGAGGCCCTCCGGGAAGACCTTGACGCCTCGGTTGGTGATCAGCTTGAGGCGGAGCCCGTCGCCGTCCTGCTCCTTCAGCGCCGTCCCGAGGCGGTCCGGGTGACGGTCGCCATCGGACCAGTCCAGGAACACGTCCACGCCCACGAGCTGTTTCTCGACATGGGGGGTGGGATGTACACCGACGGTGACATCCGCGTCCGTGTAGCGAGCGGCCGGGAGGGTCTCGGGCGTCTCCCCGAGGCGGTCGATGACGGCGTCCGCGAAGGCGGCCGTGCCCACCCGCTGCGTGGTGGAGGGGCCTGCGATGTCGCCTGTGTGGACGCCCGCCTCCAGCGTCGCGAGCCACGCGTTCTCGACGGTCTCCGCGATGCGGTCCAGATTGAAGTGGTCCAGCATCATGATGGCGCCGCGCAGCAGCCCCGAGGGGTTCGCGATGCCTCGCCCTGCGATGTCGGGCGCGGAGCCGTGGACGGCTTCGAACATCGACACCGAGGCGCCGATGTTGGCCGAGCCCGCCAGGCCGACCGATCCGGTGGCCTCCGCCGCGATGTCGGAGATGATGTCCCCGTAGAGGTTCGGCGCTACCACGACATCGAACGTCTCGGGCCTCGCGCCGATCAGCGCCGCGCCGATGTCGATGATGCGGTGCTCCGTCTCGATCTCGGGGTACTCCGCCGCGATCTCGTCGAACACGCGGTGGAAGAGGCCGTCCGTGACCTTCATGATGTTGTCCTTCGTCATGCACGTCACGCGCTGGCGGCCCTGCGCGCGGGCGTACTCGAAGGCGAACCGGACGATGGCCTCGCTGCCAGGCCGGGTGATGAGCTTGAGCGTCTGGTAGACCTCGGTCGTCTGCCGGTGCTCGATCCCGGCGTAGGTGTCCTCCTCGTTCTCGCGCACGATCACCATGTCGATGGCGGGCCGCTCCTGCCCGACGAACGGCGCGAAGCTCTTCACCGGCCGGACGTTGGCGAACATCCCGAGCGACTTGCGGAGCGTGACGTTGAGGCTCTTGTAGCCGCCGCCCTGGGGCGTCGTGATGGGGGCCTTGAGGAGGACCTTGTTGCGGCGGATCGTCTCCCAGGATTCCGGCGCGATGCCGGACGTGTGCCCGCTCTCGTAGACCTCTTTGCCGACCTGGATGATGTCGTAGCGGAGGGGAGCGCCCGCTGCCTCCAGGATGCGGAGGGTGGCCTCCATGATCTCCGGCCCGATGCCGTCGCCGTGGGCGACGGTGATGGAGGCGGGAGCGTCGGCGGTGGGGGTGCGGGAGGCCATCGGGGCGTGTAGGGGAAGCGTGCGGAGGACGAGATGCAAGCTATCCGGGGACGTGGCCCGTCATCCGGGAAGGCCGCGAGGAGACCCGCCCGCCGCGGTGCCGAGGCGGAGTGATTGGAGCTCTTCCCACTTCTCGTCACCGAGGCGGGCCGTGGTCCACCTGGAGCACTCCGCGGGGTGCCCGTCACCGAGGCGGGCGTCGCGCCTCTCGAAGCCTCGAGCTGTTCTGGCCTCCGCTCTAAAAAATGATCTGCCCCTGGAGCTTGACGAGGTGGCCCACCGCGCCGTCTTCGTTGCGCCGCACGAGGTACGACGCCGTGATGCGGAGGTCGCGGTAGTCGCGCCCGAGAGCGGCGCTCGGACTGTAGCTCGTGCCGATGGTCCCATAGACCTCGCCTGGGCCCTCCACGTCCTCCCAGAAGCGGTCGCCGCGAACGAAGACCTCACCGTGGCTGAACGCTCGGACAGCCCCGAACACGCCCACGCCCGCCGAGCGCTGCTGGACCCCATCGATGGACTCGTACTGCGTCCCGACGGCCTCCAGCTTGAAGCGGACCGGCTGGCTCCCGGGGCGCTCGCCGTGGTACAGGTGCGTGCCCGCGCTGACGTACCCGCGTCCCGTCGAGTCGTTGAGAGCCGTGGCGTCGTTGCCTCGTGCGTTGCCGCTCGCGAAGCCGCCGAACGACAGGCCCGACGAGCCGCCGTGGTGGACGGCCGCACTCAGCGCGAGATCCGTCTCGTCCAGCCCTCGCGTCACCGAGGAGGCCGAGCCGCTCTCGCGGAAGTTGTCCGTCCCGCGCGAGAACCCGCCCGTGCCGTTGTGGAGCGTGATCTGCACCTCGGTGTCTCCCAACTCTGCCGTGAGGTCCACCGAGATGTCGCGGCCGGAGGAGCCCAGCGTGCCCGACGCCCACCGCTCGTCTACCGGGGAGCGGTCCACGGCGTCGATCCGGGTGTAGGACTGCGGGACGAAGCCGCGCGCCTGGGCGGGCGGCAGGCGCCCGGCGCGAAGCTGGACGGTCTCGCTGATGTCGTAGAACGCGAACAGGTCCACGCTGCGGAGGTCGCCGGGGGTCGTGTCCACGTCGTACTCCATCCCGACCTTGTCGAGGAGCGTCAGGCGGAACTGAAGCCGTGCGCGACGCAGCCCGAGGCCAAGCCGCTCGGTGCTATCCGCCCCTTCGATCCCGAGCCCGATCCTCGGCTGGATGCCCCCGCTGAGCTTCAAGGTGGCGTCGTCGGTGAGTTGGAACGTGGCCTGGGCCGAGGCGGGGAGAGCGAGGACGAGAGCGGCTGCGGCGAGCAGAGCGAGGCGGCGCATAGGAGACGGGCGGGGAAGAAGGGAGAGCACGCACGCGGAGCCACGCACGGAGGATCCAGCAGGCGACCCCGGAGGCGTCGGTGGCGTGGCGGTGCGTGGGTCCGCCTCGGTGCCGAGGCGGGGACGCTCAGAACGCGAGCTGACCCTGGAGCACCACGAGATGGGCATCCTCCAGGACGGGGCTCGTCCGGTAGTGGTACGCGAGCGTGAGGCGGGCGCGATGGTAGGGCGCGCCGCGTGCCGCGCTCGGGCTGTAGCTCGCGCCCAGCGTTACGAAGTCGTCGCCGCCGAGATCGCGGTCGTCCCAGTAGCGCTCGTACCGCGCGAACGCCTCGCTCGCGCCGATGACGCGCGCCGCGCCGAACGCGGAGACGCCCACCTGGTCTTGCTCGCCGTCGCCGTCGTCGCTGTAGCGCAGCGCGATCGCGTCCAGCTTGACGCGGAGGGGCTGACTGCCCGCCTCGGCGCCCCAGTAGACGTGCGCGCCGCCGCTGGTGTAGTCCCGGCCGCCCTCGCCTCGGTCCGTGCGGTTCGGGTT
>JBCCPW010000289.1:0-5233 GCA_039024735.1 Bacteroidota bacterium | reverse complement strand
GCGGCACCGTCGTGACGGCCGAGGTGGGCGATCTGCGGCGCGACATCGTCCACTCCGGCGACGTGGTCAACACCGCGGCCCGCGTCGAGGCGGAGTGCCGACCGCGAGGCGAACGCCTGCTGCTCTCCGCCCGGATGGCCGAGGCGATGCCCGTACCAGAGGGGCTGACGCTGCGTCCGCTGGGAGACGCGCTGCTTCGGGGCAAGGCCGAGGCGGTCGCGCTGGTCGCCGTGTCTCCCCGCCTCGGTGACCGCCTCGGTTCCGCAGACGAGGAGACCGAGGCCGAGAGCGTCGCCGCGGGATGAAGAGACCTCGTGTCCAGAGGTAGACTGAGCTGCCCCTCGTCGCCCCTGCCCATGTCCCTCCGCTCCCTCCTCGATCCGGACCGTCGCTGGATGCGCCTCGCGATGCAAGAGGCCGAGCGCGCAGCCGAGGCGGGCGAAGTGCCGGTCGGGGCGGTCGTCGTGCGCGACGGGCTCGTCGTCGGAAAGGGCCACAATCAGGTGGAGCGGCTGGGCGACCCGACGGCCCACGCGGAGATGATCGCAATCTCGGCCGCGTGCTCCACGCTCGGCACGAAGTACCTTGACGGCTGCACGCTCTACGTCACGCTGGAGCCCTGCCCGATGTGCGCGGGCGCCATCGTCTGGGCCAAGCTCTCCCGGCTCGTCTTCGGCGCGTTCGATGAGAAGGCGGGCGCGGCGTCCACGCTCTACGACATCCCGCAGGACGGGCGGCTGAACCATCGCGTGGAGACCGTCTCCGGCGTGATGGCGGACGAGGCGGCGGATCTCCTCCGGCAGTTTTTCCTCGCGAGGCGTCAGTCCGGCGCAAGCGGCGACGGGGCCCCGGCGGGGGTCTGACCCGGCCCGCCTCGGTGCACACATCGGCGGGATCAGTCCACGCCGAGGATCTTGTGGCCCTGCACGCTGACGCGCCAGCGCGGATCGGCCAGCGCGAGATCGACGGCCAGCCGCGTGGCCTCGGCGAGCCTCGGGCCGTCCTCCGGCTGGAGCCAGAGCAGCCGCCCCGCCTCGGGGTGCTCACGGACGCGCTCTACCATCGGAGCGTACGCCTCCGGCCGGTAGTCCGGCACGACGAGCTTGAGTTCGTCGCACCGCTCCAGCACGAGGCGGTCCGCTGGGAGTTTGGGGCTGCACACGACCCAGTCCGGCCCGTCGTTCGCGCGACCGAAGGCGTCACCGAGGCGGACGGTCCCGTTGGTCTCGCACGCGACGGTGAAGCCCTCGGCGCGAAGCGCGGCGATCAGCGCAGCGTCGGCCTGGAGCAGCGGCTCGCCGCCCGTGAGAACGCAGAAGCGGACGGGGCCGCCCGCCTCGGTGGCGGCGCGGGCAAGGTCGGCGGCGGTGAGCCGGACACTGCCGTCTTTGGTGAACTGCGTGTCGCACCAGTGGGGGCAGTCGGCGCCGGTGCGGGCGGCGTCGCGCTCGCGGTCGACCTCGTAGCCGGACCACATGTTGCAGCCCACGAGGCGGATGAACACCGCAGGACGCCCAGCCCAGAAGCCCTCGCCCTGGAGCGTCGTCCAGAGCGCCTTGACGCGGTACCGCCGCTCGCCCGCCCGCTGGTCGCTGTCACCGAGGCGGTCGGCGAGCCCGGCTTCGCGGCTGGTGGGTACCGGGTACGGGGTACCGGGTACGCGTCGCTCTGTAGCTCCGGTTGACCCCGCGTGGGGCGTCTGAACGTCGGCGGTCGGCGGTCGGCGGTCGGTGGCCGTCCCGTGGTCCGTCGTCTGTGGTCCGTGGCCCGCCATCACACCCACCCGTTCGCCTTCGCCTCCTCGTAGCCCCTCGCGCGGAGCACCGAGGCGGGATTGTCCAGGCGGCCGTAGCCCCACTCGTTGCGCGTCGTGCGGTCGCCGTGGTAGTCGGTGTGGCTCATCTCGCGGACGGTCTCCAGCACGTCCAGGCCGCGCACCGTCCCGAGGTCCTTCGCGAGCTTCCACGTCTCGGCCTTCGTGAGGTGCATGAGCGGCGTGTGGATGGTGAGCGGTGCGTTCAGCGCGAGGCTCAGCGCGGTCTCCTGCGCCCGAATGAAGTCCAGGCGGCAGTCCGGGTAGCCGGAATAATCGGTCTGGCAGACACCCGTCACGAGGTTTCGCGTCCCGCTCACGAACGCGCGCGAGGCGGCGGCGGCGAGGAAGAGCGCGTTGCGGCCGGGCACGAACGAGGCGGGGAGGTCCGGCGCGAGGGCGTGCGGCGCCTCGGTGTCGGCCGCCTCGGCCTCCAGCAGCGCAGAGCCACCGAGGAGACCGGTCAGGTCCGCAACGTGGAAGGGGACCCCGGCCGCCTCGGCGATCTGCCGCGCCTGCCCAATCTCGACAGCGTGCCGCTGCCCGTACTCGAACGCGAGCGCCTCCACGTGGTCGAAGCCGCCGTGTGCGGGCGAGAGCGCCCAGAAGAGACACGTCGTGGAGTCCTGGCCGCCGGAGAAGAGGACGAGAGCGTTCGTCATGTGGGACGGGGGGATAGAGGCTGAGGCGAGCGCTCGCCCATTCCTGTCTCCCTCCCGGCTGTTCTCCGCGAAGAACGGACGGGTGCGCGCCGTGTGCCCCACACGCCCGTTGTATCCTCGCGCGATTCAATCCAACCGCATGTCTGACTCTCCCCTGCCGCGCACCGAGGCGGGCACCCCCGACCCGGAGGCCCGCCTTCGCGAGGTCCAGGCGCAAGCCGCCGAGCACACGCGGCTCTCCATCGAGCACATGGCGCGCTACGGGATCCAGCCCGAAGGCCGCGTGGGGCTCTTCCTCCCGCCGAGCGTCCGCCAGGAGACCATCCACCGGTTGCCGTACGAGCACGCCGCGCGGCAGCGCGTCACGTACCAGACCGAGCCCGGCGAGTTCAGCGCCCTCTGTCCGTTCTCCGGCCTGCCAGACTCCGGGACGGTCCGCGTGGAGTACATCCCCGGCGAGTGGCTGTTGGAACTGAAGAGCCTCAAGTACTACCTCATGAGTTGGCGGCACGTCGGCGCGGCGCAAGAGGACATCACGGCGCTGATGTACGAGGACCTCGCGCGGCACCTCGCGCCGTTCGACCGGCTCACCGTCACGACGGACTACACCGTCCGAGGCGGCATCCACACGGTCTGCACCGTGGACAGCCGCGAACAGCCCGGTGACGCCTCCCGCCTCGGTCCCGAGGCGGACGCCATCGGCTCCGGCGCCCCCGGCTCTGACACGCAGCGTCGCGGCTGACGCGACATTCTGAGGACCTGAACCCCACCGCTCCACCGTGGCGCGACCTCTGACTCGTCGCGTCCGTCCGACCGCCATGCGCACACTCCTCACCGCCGTCACGATCCTGGCCGTCCTCGTGGTAGGAGGCGCCGCGGCATGGCTCGCGTTCCTGCCCAACGTCTCGGCGGACGATCTCGTCGGCGTGAAGCTGCCTGCGGGCACCGAGTTTGAGGCCGCGCTCGATTCCCTGGAGAGCGCAGGCGCGATCTCCTCCACGACCAGCCTTCGGACGTTCGGGACGCTCACCGGATGGGCCGATCAGGTCAAGCCCGGCCACTACCTCGTGCAGCCCGGGATGAACAACTGGGCCCTTCTGGACAAGATTCGGAAGGGCATGGTGGACCCCGTCCGCATCACGCTGCCCGCCGGACGCACCGCGCCCGACATCGCGCGGGCCATCGCGCGAGAGATGAACGCCGACTCCGCCGAGGTCCACGCCGCGCTCTTCGCGCCCGACCTCGCAGAACAACTCGGTACGGACACGCTCCACCTCTTCGCGACGATGCGCGGCAACACGTACGACGTGCTCTGGACGCAGGACGCCCGCCGCGCGGTCAGCCGCATCCATGAGTGGCACGAGCGGTTCTGGACCGAAGACCGGCTGCAAAAGGCTCAGGCGCTCGGCCTCACGCCGAACGAGGTGGTGACGCTGGCGAGCATCGTGGAGTGGGAGGCGCGATACGACGAGGAGAAGGCGGCCATCGCGGGGGTCTACCTCAACCGCCTGCTGGGCCGCACGAGCGCAGGCACGATGCGCCTGGAAGCCGATCCCACGGTCCAGTACGCGCTCATGCAAACCGACGGCGGCACCATGCGCCGTCTTTTCAACCGCGACTACCGCTTCGCACACCCCTACAACACCTACCTCATCGACGGCCTCCCGCCCGGCCCCATCAACAACCCGTCGGACGCCGCCATCGATGGCGTGCTGGACAACGAGGAGCACGACTACCTCTTCTTCGTCGTCAACGCCTCGCGACCGGGCTACCACGATTTCAGCCGCACCCTCGGCGAGCACCTCGCGAAGGCCCGCCGCTGGAGCCAGTTCTTGCAAGAGCAGACGCGCATCCGCCGTCAGCAGGAGGCCACCGAGGCGGTCGCTGGTGGGCAGGGGGCAGGAGCGAGTAGCGAATAGCAAACGGTCCGTGCCTCTCTCCCCCTTCGCGACTTGACCCCGCCCGCCTCGGTACCGAGGCAGATCGACTTCCCTCTCCTACCGGCCACTGGCCCCTCCCTCATCCCCTTGTCCCCCATCCGCCTCCTCGCCAGCGCCCAGCTTCGGGCCGATGTCCGCGACCCCCGCACAGGGCGGCCGGGCGCCGGACGCGTGGCGATGACGCTGCTGGCGTACGGGTTCTCGGGGCTGGTCCTCGCGATCTCTCTCGGCGACGCGGCACCGGAGCAGGCCGTCTTCGTGGCGGCCTCATTCGGCGTGGTGCTGGCCGCGTTCGGCGTGGTGGGCTCCTACGACGAGTTGATGGGGCGGCCGAAGGAGAACGCGTGGCTCTCCACCCTCCCGGCGACGGAGCGGCAGCACTACGCCGCGCGGCTGCTTGGCATCGCGGCGTACGTGGGCATGATGGCCGTCTCCATCGCCGTGCCGGTGGGCGTGCGAACCGGCATCGCCCACGGCGCGACAGCCGGGACCGAGGTGGGCGTGCTCGTCGGGAGCGGGGTGATCTGGACAGCCGCGCTCAGCCTCGCGGTCTTGTGGTCGGTGACGCTCCTGCTCCCGCCTCGGGTACTCCAGCCTGCGCTCTCGGCCTCGCGCACACTCCTGGTCGCGGTTCTCGTCCTCGGCTACCAGTGGATCGGCGCTGACCCCGAGGCGGCCAACGCGCCGTGGTGGCCCGCGGCGTGGCTCGCCGATGGCCTGACGGGCCGCGCCACGCTCGGCCTCGCGCTGCTCCTCGGAGCGATGGGGGGGCTGCTCGCGGTATTCGCGGCAGCGTTCCCCTCGCGCTACTTCCGCCT
>JBCCPW010000288.1:0-5254 GCA_039024735.1 Bacteroidota bacterium | reverse complement strand
GGACGGTCGCGACGTCGTTCTCGGTCAGGGTGCCGTTGCGGTTGAGGATCACCACCAGCTCGTCCACGACCCGCACGATCCGGTCGAGGTCCGCCTCGGGACCACGGAGGTGGAGACGGCTGCCTCGCGCCACGACGCGGGTGTCCGGGAACGCCTCCTCAATGCGACGGAGGTACACGTCGTTGAAGCCGAAGAGCAGGAGCGGCTCGGCGTTCTCGATCTCGTGGGTGCGGTCGATGGTCTCGGCCAAAACAGAATCGGATGCGAGGCGAGAGGGTACGACGGTTGCGGGTCCGCGTTCAGTCGTTCGCAGTGGAAGTCTCGCGCGGACGGAGCCAGAGGAGCGGATCGGTGGGCGTCTGGCCCTCGAACACCGCGAAGAAGAGACGGGCGCCTCGGGGCTGCTCACGCGTCCCGGACGCGCCGAGGACGGCGCCGGGGCCGAGGGTATCCGCGCGGGCCACGTCCACGCGCGAGAGGTTGCCGTAGACCGTCGTGTGGCCGTCGTGCGTGAGCATCACGTACGTCCCGAACGCGACCATCGCGCCCACCCGTGAGACGCGCCCGCCGAAGGCGGCCCGGACGGGCGCTCCGGGCGCCGTCGAGATGTCCAGCCCGACCGCCTCGGTGCGGGTGCCCGTCTCGGGATCGGTGCGCGGCCCGAAGAAGCCCATCACGGTTCCGTCCACAGGCCACACCAGACGCCCCCGATTGGACTCGATGCCACCGGGCGCAAGGCCGAGATCCGGCGCGACCTCCTCCGCCTCGGGAGGCGCGACGGGAGCTGCGACGGGGAGCAGATCAGCCGGAGCCGTGCTGCCACAGGCGGCGAGGACGAGCGAAAGAAGAAAGAGACGAGCGCGCATCGGCGGGAGGCTACGGACGGCCAACGCGAAGTGCCGCCCCGAAGGTGCACACGCGTTCCATCGCCTCCGCCTCGGGACCGAGGCGGACGCCCTCAGACCGCCTGGGCTCTCCAGGCATACCGCGAGGCCACCTCGAACGCGTCGGCCTCTCGCACCGGGCCAATGATCTCTAGAGGGCGCCCGCCAACCGGCAGATAGTCCCGGATCCCGGGCTTCGGATTTCCGCCGCTCAGTTCTTTCAACCGCGCCTGGGAGAGCGCGAAGACCACTCGGTCCAGCTTGGCCCAGTGGATCGCGCCGCAGCACATCAAACACGGCTCGATGAAGCAGTACATCTCGTGGCCTCGAAGGTGCAACCGCCGGGTCGACGCGCAATAGTCAGAGATCACGACCCGCTCGGCGTGTGCCGTCGGGTCGATCCGCCGGAAGACCGCATCGGTGGCCTCCGCCACCACCTCGGCCTCGTACACCAGCACGGCGGCAACCGGACGCTCCCCTCCTGAGAGCGCGTCGGCCGCCACGGCGAAGGTGCGCGCGAGAAGGGCTGGATCGTAGGACACGATCTATTCCCCGCCGAGGCCGAGGACGCCCAGGCCCTGCTCAAAGACGACATCGACCGGGATGCCCGCCTCGGCGAGGGGGTCGAGACTGGCCTGGAGGGCGGGCGGCATCTCGCCGTAGGTGTCCATGAAGGCGACCGCCGCGTCGTAGTCCCCGTCGCCCTGGAGAGTCAGGAGGTCTCGCGCGAGGTTGTCCACCGAGGCGGCCATCTGCTCCGGGTCGATCCGCCAGAGCCCCGCCTCGGTCTGCTGGATCGCGCCCTGCTCCACGAAGTAGTTGAACCGCACGAGATTCGCGCGCCCGTGCGGGCTGGTCGCGCCGAAGCGGACGGTGCGGAAGACGCTCGCCACGAACGTCACGTAGTGGTCCAAGAGATCGGCCTCCCACTCGCCGCCCTCGATGAGGGACTGCACCAGGTAAAGTCCCAGCACATCGGCCTTGCCCTCCTCGATGGCACTCCCCTGGTCCCCCAGCGCCTCGCGGACGGTCCCGTTGCCCGTCACCGTGTTCTGGATTCCGAGACCGTGCGCGATCTCGTGGAACATCGCGTTGCCGAAGAACGCCTCGAAGGTGACGTTGGCCTGCTGGTCCTCCGCGATGACCGCCTCGGTGATGGGCAGCAGAATGCGGTCGAACTTGGCGCGCATCGCGTTCCTGAGTTGCAGGCGACGGCTGCCCTTCTGGAGCCGTACCTCGCCGTCGTTGGGCAGATGGAGCGCGATGGTCTTCGATCCGGCGTTGGCGCCGCCCGCGACGTAGAGCACGTCGTACACACCGAGGCGGGAATCGGCGCTGGGCGCCTCGGTCTTGTAGAGGCTGTCCACCGGGAGCCCGCGCTGAAGCTCCGGGAGGAGCGCGACGTAGCGCTGGAGCCGGTCGGTCCACTCGGCGTCCCGGAGTAAGACGAACGCCTCGTGCGCGGTCTTGAAGCCCGTCAGTTGGTCCTCGAACGTCTCAATCGGCCCCACGACGATGTCGAGGCGGTTGGTTCGCAGGTCCATCCACGCGAGGTCTGATGGTTGGTACTCGTCGGTGAGGAGGGCGTCGGCGCGAAGGTCGAGGTAGGTGCGGAGGTCGTCGTCTTCGGCGAGGCGCGCGGCGGCGCGAAGGGCACGGGCAGCGCGCTCGTGCTGCTCCTGGAACGCCACGCGATACGGCACGCTGACAAACCGATTCCCATCGCGCCGGACGAGCGTGTAGAGGCCGAACAGGTCCTCCTCGGGGAAGAGATCGGCGGTCTCGCGGATTGCCTCGGGTGTGGCGCCGCGCGGGTAGAAGGTGGCCCCCAGCGGCTTCGGCCCGACACCCGAGAGAAACGGCGCGTCGCCGTCCAGACGGTCCCACGGCCCGTAGTTGATCTCGACATAGCGGCGGGCGGCCTCGCTGGTGAGGCTGGCGAGCAGCGAGTCCTTGTCGCCGGGATAGGTCTGCTGCCAGAAGACCTCGTCCATCGCGGCGGCGGCGTCAATGAGGTGGGGGATCATCATCCGCGCCGAGTCGGAGAGGACGCTCAGGTCGGCACCGAGGCGGACGGTCGTGTACTGCGCCAGCTTGGCTACGAGGACGCTGTCTTCCTCAGGGCTGAGGCCATCCGTGGTGGCGGTGGGCGAGACCGGCGTGGCGCCCTCGGCGCGGCAGCCCGTGAGAACGGCAAGAGGCAGCGCGAGCGCGACGACGAACAGGGCGAACTTCATCGGGGGGAGCGTAGGGATCGCTGCGCGAAGGTAGCACGGCCTCTTTTTCGACTCGGGCGGACGGCGGCTGCGGGCGATTCCGCCTCGGTGGCGCCGTGGATGCACCGAGGCGGACGGGATCATCGCGCTGGGGGGCCTCCTCAGGCGGCGGGTATCTTCGGGGGTCTCCCCTCTCCCCCATGGCGCGCACCACGCTCCAGGCTCGCGTCGGCGACCGCACCTACACGCTCACCCGCGACGGCGACGCGCTCTCGCTCAACGGCGAGCCCACGGACGCTCGGATCACCCGCCTGGACGCGCACGCGGTCGCGCTGACGATGAACGGGCGCACGCAGGTCGTCGGCATCGAGGACGATGGCGCGGGCGGGGTCATCGCGACGGTCAACGGCAAGCGCATCCCGGTGCAGATCAAGACCGAGGCGGACCTGCTGCTGGAGCGCTTCGGGATGGACGCGGGCGAGAGTGCCGCCGACCGCGAGGTGCGCGCGCCGATGCCGGGCCTCGTGCTTCGTGTGCTGGTCGCGGAGGGGGACGCCGTAGAGGCCGGTCAGGGCGTGGCCGTGCTGGAGGCGATGAAGATGGAGAACGAACTGACGGCGCCCGCCTCGGGGACCGTCGCAGCGGTGCACGCGGCGGCGGGGGACGCCGTCGGGAAGAACGATCTGCTGGTGGAGTTGGCAGAGTAGGCGGGGTCCCGCCTCGGTGCCGCAACCAACGGCGCCGTCAGGCGAGCACTTCTGCGAGGTCCACTGGGACCTCCACGGGCTCCGGCCGGACGCGCGCCCACTCCCACCCGGCGGCCACCGCCTCGGCACCGAGGCGGACGGGACGGGGCGCCTGCCCGAGCGCCCACGCGAGCCACCCGACCACCGCTTCGGGCGGCACCCCCGCCTCGCGGATCTCTCGGATGGAGACCGCGCCGTCGCGCTTGGACAGCTTGTCCCCGTGCGTGCCCACGAGCAACGGGACGTGTGCGTACGCCGGCACCCTCCCGCCGAGCACCCGGACGAGGAGGATCTGCCGCGCGGTAGACGACAGGAGATCTATGCCGCGCACCACCTCGGTGACGCACATCGCGAGATCGTCCACGACGACGGCCAGTTGGTATGCGAAGACACCGTCGCGGCGCTTGAGGACCACGTCGCCCGTGGAGTCGCGCACGTCCTCCGTCACCGTCCCGGCCACGCGGTCGGAGAACGTGACGGGGGGATCGTCCACGCGGAAGCGAAGCGCGCAGTCGGGGCGGTCGCCGAGCGCATCGAACCATCCGGGCGCGAGATCCTTCGGACGCCACCGAGGCGGGTACGGCGGCAGCCCTGAGGCGCCGTGCGGGGCCGTCGCGAGGGCGCGGAGGTCCTTGCGCGAGCGGCGGCACGGGAACAGCCGCCCCGCCTCGGCGAGCGCACGGAGCGCTGCATCGTAGCGGGAGAACCGCTCCGATTGGCGGTACGGCGCGTGCGGACCGCCCACGTCCGGCCCGTGGTCCCAGTCCAGCCCGAGCCACCGGGCGTCCTCCATCTGCCGCTCCGCGCTGCCCGGCACCGCGCGCGGCCCGTCCAGGTCCTCAATCCGCCAGATGAACGTGCCGTCCCGGGAGCGGACCGAGGCCCACGCCGCCAGCAGCGCGAGGGCGCTCCCGAGATGGAGATCGCCGGTCGGGCTCGGCGCGAACCGCCCGACCACCGCGGTCCCGTCCGCCTCGGTACCGAGGCGGGAAGAGCCGGACGGGCTCATGCGTCTGCGAGCGGGTCGTCCGCGAGGGCCGCGAGGACGCGCGCGTTCAGGCGGTGCTCGCCTGAGAACGAGACGGGCCGGTACGGGATGCCCGCCGCCGCGAGGGCCCGCTCTTGCTCCAGCACGCGGGCGGGCGTCGCGAAGGCGTCCCGGTCGCCCGCGACGAGCACGAGGTCGGCACGCGAGAGCCACGCCCGGTGGGCCACGAGGTCGAGGTCGTGCGGCAGGCGCCCGCCCCAGAGAATCAGCCGGTCAACGCGAGGGAGGCCACTGGCTTCGCGCGAGGCGACGAGCGGGCTTCGCTCCACCCATCGCGCGACCGTTGCCACCCCCTGGCTGAACCCAAACCCGACGAGCCGCACCGAGGCGGGGTGCGCGCCCACGCGTCCGACCGCCTCG
>JBCCPW010000287.1:0-5258 GCA_039024735.1 Bacteroidota bacterium | reverse complement strand
TCCCCTCCGCCGTGTTGGGGCACGAGACGTTCAGCACGAGCAGGTTCGCGTGCGGAAGCACGAGGCGGACCGAGGCGCGGAAGTCCTCCACGCCCGCCTCGCCCAAAATCGCGGGATCGTGCGTCTTGGCGACATTCACGGCCACGATGAACTCCGACGGCCAGTCGGTCTGGCCAAGGCGGGCCGCGATACGCTCGGCCCCGTCGTTGTTGAGGCCCATCCGGTTGATGAGCGCCCGGTCGTCCGGCAGCCGGAAGGCCCGAGGCGGGGGATTGCCGTCGCTCGGCTGTGCGGTCACGGAGCCCACCTCGGCGAAGCCGAACCCCAGCGCATCCCACACGCCGATCCCGCGGGCGTTCTTGTCGAACCCGGCCGCGAGGCCGAGAGGCGCCCGAAACTGGAGGCCCCAGAGCGTTTGCGCGAGACGGGGATCGTCGGCCCCGCGATAGAGCGCGCGGACCACCCCCGGCGCGAGAGAGCCCAGCGCGACCGCTCCCATTCCGAGGCCGTGCGCGCGCTCCGCGTCCAGCCGAAAGAGAGCAGGGCGGAGGAAGCGGTACATGACGACGGGGAGCGGGCTGGAAGCCTACTCCCCGTCTGGGAGGTGGGGTGCGAAAACGGTGGGCAGTCCACCCGCCTCGGTGCTGCACCGAGGCGGGCGGTGCCGTCTACCAGCCCGGCGAGAAGTTGAGGCCGAACACCGCGTTCTCGTCGCGCGAGAGCGGCGCGGCCACGTACGGCTCCAGGATGAGAGCCCCGAGCACGTTCATCCGCAGCGACGACCCGACCGAGAAGATCGGCTTCTGCTGGTCGAACGGCGTGCCAATCGCCAACTCCCCGACCGGGTCGCCGTTGGTGTCGAAGAAGCGGAACTCCTGGATGGTTCCCCAGGCCATGCCCGCGTCGGCGAAGAGGGTCAGCTCGGTCGGGAGGTAGGGGAACGAGAAGGCGCCGAGCTGCGGGATGCCGAGCAGCGGCATGCGGATCTCCGCGCTCGCAAGGGCCATCTTGCTTCCGAAGAGACGGTTCTCGAAGTCCGCGAAGCCGTTCTGGTCGAACGAGTTAAAGGAGTAGCCTCGAACGAGCTGGCCGAAGCCGAGGTAGAGCGGCTGGAGCCGACCGGACTCCGCGTCGCTGCCGTAGCGCCCGAAGTGGAGGCCCCGGAAGGCGAGCGTGAGCGGGACGCGCTCTGGCAGGAAGCTCGGGCGAACGTAGCGGTACGTCCGCGCGTCTGCGGTGACGGTGGCGAGTTGGAGGCTGCCCGCCGTGCCGTCCACGCCGAAGCGGTAGCGCGTGCCTCGGATGGGCGAGGTGAACCCGAAGTACGAGTAATCGCCCACGAACGCGCCGCCGGCCTGGAAGAGGTTAAGAGCATCCGGGTCGAAGCCTTCGACGGGCTCGCGTCCGGTAAACACGCACGGCTCGCCCGTGCCGAACTGGTTGCAGGGCAGGCGGTTGCCGTTGGCGTCCTCGCGGATGGAGACGATCCGGTCAAACTCCAGGTCGTATCCGATGCGGGTGTAGCCCGCCTGTGCCTCCAGCCGTTGGCTCTGGTTGAGCGGATACGCCGTCAGGCCCTGCGCCTGTGTGAAGTACGTCCGGTAGTAGTACCGCGCGAAGTAGCCGTCTGGGCTGTCCTGCGTGGGGCAGCCACCGAGTTCGTCCGGCGCGCAGTCCAGGAAGAGCTGAAGGAACGGCACCTGGCCCACCTGTGCTCCGTACGTCAGCCGGTTGGCCCGGTTGATGTAGAGCGCCTGCCCGCCGATGTCCTGGATGGACCCGTTGGCGGAGACGGCCACGCCGAGGACGTTGTCTGAGAGTTGGTCCGAGAAGAGGAACTGGATGCCGCCCGCGATGCCGAAGCCGGAGTTGTAGAGGCCCCCGACACCCACGCCGACCTGCGGTTGGGACACGTAGTCCAGCGAGAGCTTCGGGCGGTAGCCGCGCGTGGGGTACTCCTGTGCCTCCGGGAGGCCGCCCAGCGCATCGGCGAGGTAGCCCTGGACGGTGCTGCGCCCGACCGCGTCCGAGGGCGGGAGGACATCGGCCTGCGCGAGATCTGGGGTGCTGGGGTCCACCGGTGTGCCGACGGCGTCCGCCTCGGCGAGGCGGTAGACCGAGTAGCGCTGCGCCTCGAAGACGGAGTAGGCCAGCGCGCCCGTCTGCCTCGCGATGGAGAGCGCAGGCGAGTGGTTCGCGATGCCCGAAACGCCTGTTGCCATCTCGGTCACTCGGAAGAGCTCGCCCGTCTCGGTCACGAGGCGGTAGATGTCGTTGAAGCCTCCGTGGTCCGAGATGAAGTAGAGGCTCTCACCGTCCCGGCTCCAGACCGGGTTGATGTGCTTCCGGCCGGGGAACGGATTGACGATCTCCACCTCTCCCGTTTCCACGTCCAGGATGGAGAGGCGGACGGGCGCGAAGACGAGGCGGTCGAAGCTGGTGCCCGGGCCTCGGTCCGTGGTGAACGCGAGGCGGCGGCCGTCCGGGTGCCAGTTGGCCTGAAGGTCCGTGAAGCGGTCGCTCGTGAGCTGTTCCACCTCACTCGTGGCGAGATCCACGACGTAGAGGTCCGTGATGCCGCCCGCAACGCCTGAGAACGCGATCCGCGATCCGTCGGGGCTCCACGAGGGGTCCTTGATCGCACCGATCCCGCGCACGGTGATCCGGCGGACCACGTCGCGACGGTTTACGTCCAGGATGGCGATCTCGTTGTTGCCACCCGCGAAGACGACGTAGGCGAACTGGCTCCCGTCCGGGCTCCACGTCCCCGCGCTCTCAATGAACCGGATGGCATCGAAGTGAGGGTCCGTGCCGACCTCCTCCAGCTTGGTGAGGATCTCGCCGCTCTCCGCGTCCGCCAGGAAGAGGTCAATGCCGAAGAGGTCCTTTTCGGAGAGGAACGCCACCTTCGAGCCGTCGGGCGAGAGCTGCGGCGCGATGGAGATGTTGCCGCTGCCTTGTTCTCGCGAGAGGATTCGCTCCGCGGTGATGCGCGGGAGAGAGTCCGGGTAGGCGATGCCAGGGGGACGCCTGCGGTCGGTCTCGCGGCCCCGCGCGCGGTCATCCTCCATGCGGTCGTTGTACCGCGCGATGGCGTCGCGCACGTCGTCCGTCATCTCCGGACGCGGGACGGCGCGGCCTGCGGCGGGTGGCGCAAGCTGGTCCCGAAGCGAGGCGATCCATCGCGCCGACAGGGTGTCCGAAGAGAGGCCAGTGACGGTCACGAGGGCGGAGTCCAGCGGCATCTCCATGGCGAGTTTGAACATCCGCACGCCCGCCTCGTCGCCGTAGTTGCCTGCGATGAAGGCCCAGAACGGCTGGCCGTACTGGTACACGTTGAAGCGTGGGTTGGCCGCGAGCTCCGCGATGGTCGGGAAGTCGTCGCGAAGGATGGCGTCGCGCATCCACATGGCCGTGAGCGCGTCCTCGCGCCCGACGGTGTAGTACTCCGCCATCCCCTCGATGACGAAGAGCGGCATGCGGACGAACTGCTGGAAGGTGCCGCCCCGCTCCGCCATGTCGTACTGGAACTGGTGGACGAGCTCGTGGCCGAGGACGTGGTCCGTCTCGGCGTACGTCCCGGCCATGGGGAGCACCACGCGCTGGCGGAGCCCCTCGGTGACGCCCTGCGTGCCCTCGCCGACGTTGACGATGTTGGTCTGGCGGAAGTCCGCGTCGTCGGCGTAGAGGATGATGGACTTGCGCTCGTCGAACTCGTGGTCAAGGATGGCGGAGAGGCGGTCGTACCAGCGCTCGGCCATCCGGCCGACATCCTGCGCGGCGGTCTCCATGCCCTCGTAGTAGTAGAGGTCGAAGTGCTGCGTTTCGAGGATGCGGAAGTCGAAGTCGTCGTAGCGGACTTTGTTGCGGCCGAAGTACTGCGCCGAGGCGGGAATGGGCGCCAGCAGGGCGGCGATCAGGACGGCGATGAGCGCGAGGGCAGGGGTGCGCGGCATGGGGAAGCGGGCGGGGTCTCTCAGAGAGCCGGGCGAGCGGGGCGGCAGGTGACAACAGGGACGCCGAAGTGCCCTGGAGTCTGGAGTGTAGGGCATGAATCCATCCGGGTGTACCCGAGGATGCCCGGGCGGTTCGATCCCGGTGGCGTACCGATGGATCCCGGGAACGGACGGGGGCCGTCACCGATGCCAGGGGGACGCCGTTGTACCCTGCGGGTACCCGTCGGGGCGGCCGGGTGACCACACGGAGGGACCCACGGTCTCCGCCTCGGTGGGGCCGCCTCGGTCCGTCCGCCTCGGCACCGAGGCGGCAAAAGACGAACCCGCTTCGCCTTGCGAGTGGGGCGGCCGGGGGGTGTGCAGTTCTCGCCTCGGTGCGTTTGAAGAGACACCGAGGCGGGTCTGGCCCTCCCGCCCGCGCGGCGCGAACTTCCCCACACCCGCGGCGGCACGAACGAACGGATCCGTCGCCGCGTTGGGGAATCTGTCTGCCTGGTTTGCTCCGATGTCTGTCGCCGCCTCTACCTCTCACGAGGAGTCTCGACTCCGCCTCCGCATCTTCGCCGTCGCCGTGGTCGGCCTCGTGGTGTTCCTCGGCGCGCGGCTCGTGCAGATGCAACTCGTGGACCACGACGAGTACACGTCTGCCGCGGAGGGCAACGCGATCCAGGAGAACATCGTCCGCCCCGCGCGGGGCTACGTCTACGACCGCAACGGCGTCCTCTTGGTGGACAACGAGACCACGCTGACGGTCACCGTCTCGGCCCGCTACTTCGACCCGGCCGACCTCCCGCTCGTGGCGGAACTGACGAACGTCCCGCTGGAGCAACTGGAGCGCCGGTTCGGCGAGATCCGGCAGCGCAGCGGCTATCAGACCGACGTGCTTCTGAACGACGTGTCGTTCCGGGCCTTCGCGCGGTTGAAGGAGAACCACTACCGCCTCCCGGGGCTCGGCTTCCGCGAAGACCAGCAGCGCCGCTACCACTCCGAGGCGCGGCTCTCCCACGTCCTCGGCTACGTCAAGGAGATCGGCGCGGAGCGACTGGCTGACACGCAGGAGCAGGGCTACCGCCTCGGTGACATGGTCGGCATCACGGGCATCGAGGCGGAGTACGAGCCGGTGCTCCGGGGGCGCGTGGGGCGGGAGTACATGCTCGTCAACGTCCACGGGATGGAGGTGCAGCCGTACGAGGGCGGCACGATGGACGTGGACCCAGAGAGCGGGGTCGGGCTGGAGTTGACCATCGACTCGCGCGTGCAGGCCCTCGCGGAGAGCCTCTTCGTCAACAAGCGAGGCGGGGC
>JBCCPW010000286.1:0-5265 GCA_039024735.1 Bacteroidota bacterium | reverse complement strand
GACGGCGTGGCCGTGATTAAGGTCGGCTCGTCCGTGGAGGACGTGGCGACGGCCGCCGAGCAGTTCCTCGGCAAGCCGGACGAGGAGCTTCGCGTGGAAGCGCGCGAGGTGCTGGAGGGCCACCTCCGCGCCATCCTCGGCACGCTCACCGTGGAGGAGGTCTACCGCAACCGCGACAAGTTCGCGCAGGAGGTGCAGTCCGTTGCCGCCCGCGACCTCAAGAAGATGGGGCTCCAGATCGTGAGCTTCACCATCAAGGACGTGCGCGACAAGAACGGCTACCTGGAGGCCCTCGGTCGGCCGCGCATCGCGGCGGTCAAGCGCGACGCCGACATCGCCGAGGCGGAGGCCATCCGCGACGCCCGCGTCCGCAAGGCTGACGCCGACGAGGAGGGCCAGAAGGCTGAGCTCATCCGCGACACCAACGTCGCCGAGGCGACGAAGGAGAAGGAATTGAAGGTAGCCGCGTTCAAGCAGGAGCAGGACACCGCCAAGGCCGCCGCCGACCTCGCGTACTCCGTGCAGGAGGCCAAGTCCCAGCGCCTCGTCGTGGAGGAGCAGATGCAGGTCGAACTCGTCCGCAAGGAGCGCGAGGTGGACCTGGAGAAGCTGGAGATCGACCGCCGCGAGAAGCAGTACGACTCCGAGGTCAAGAAGAAGGCCGACGCTGATCGCTACTCCGTGGAGCAGTCTGCGGAGGCGGAGAAGCTGCGGCAGGTGCGTCGTGCGGAGGCCCGCCAGTTCGAGATCGAAGCCGAGGCCAAGGCTCGCGCCGAGGCGAAGCGCCTCGATGGCGTCGCGGCCGGTGACGCGGCCCGTGCCGAGGGTCTCGCCGAGGCAGAGGTGATTCGTCAGCGTGGCCTCGCGGAAGCGGAGGCCAAGGAGAAGCTCGCCGAGGCGTTCGAGAAGTTCGGCGAGGCCGCCGTGCTGGACCTGCTCGCGAAGATGATGCCCGAACTGGCCAAGGAAGTTGCCGCGCCGCTCTCGTCCATCGACAAGCTGACGGTGGTGGACACGGGCACCGGTCAGGGCGCCGGACGCCTGACCAACACCGTCGCGCAGCTCATGGCGACGACGCCGGAGTTGGTCAAGGGGATCACGGGCGTGGACCTCGGCGAGATGGCCTCGCGCCTGACCGCCGAGCGCGCGCAGCCCGCGACCCGGCCCGCCTCGGGCGATGGGTCGAGCGCCCCAACGCCCAGCCTGCCGCCCGCCAGCACCGAGGCGGACGACGACGCGTAGCGATGCCAGCCCCAGGCACCTCTGGCTATCGGAAACCCACTCCCCACCGGCGCACCGAGCGCCGCGGGGGGCGGGCGACCGCGCAGTTGCACGATGCGCTGAACGGGCCATCCCGAGGCGACGTGGTGCTCTCTTCAGATGCCCTCCGCCTCGCGCGAGAACGCCGAGACCGACACGCGACGCGCAATGAACTGCCTGCGTGGCTCGCGAGCCGGACGGGCCGTCTCACCGTCGGGCTGGTGACGGTTGTCGTGATGCTCGGCATCAGCGCGGTGATGATCGGTGCCGTCGTCTCGATTCTGATGGGAGGGCGGTAGCGATGGGCACCTTCCCGCACAAGAAGCCCCTGCCTCGGTACCACAGCGAGCGACGCGCGGGTGCCGCCTCGCGACGATTACGTGAGGCGCTCAACGGTGAGAGCGGCGACCCCATCGCGCTCAGCCCTGCTGCGCTTGCCCGCCAGAGGGATCGACGCAACGCACACGCGGAGCGCCACGGAAGATCCGATGGCCGGTGGACCGAGGCGCTGACGGTTGTCGCACTGGTTCTGCTCATTCTCGCCATCCTGATCTCGACGGCCGACAAGTTTCTCTGACGACCTGTCCTGCCTCGGCACCGAGGCGGAAAAAAGAGACCGGTTCAATGGCCCGTGTCCCGAACGACCGCTGACGGCCGACCGCGGACCGCCGGAGAGTCGTAGTGGCCGTCGGGTGTCCGCCTCGGTGCGCAGGAATTCTTCGGAGACGGGATGAGAAGACGACTACGCCTCGGTCCCCGCGGTCGGTCGGAGCGCCGTCCCCAGGGCCGAGAGGTCCAAGTCTTGCCACGGGCGGCCGTCCACCCAGACCGCGCAGCCCTGTCGCTCCGCCCGCGCCACGACCTCGTGCGCGAGCGCCACGTACGCCGCGAAGTGCCGCCGCACGTGCAGCCGGAAGGAGATGCCGTCGGTTCCGGTCGCCACGAGGGTCAGGCCCGCGTTCTCCACCTCGACGCGTTCCACGGCACGCCACGCCACGGAGGTCTGACGGCGCCCCGCGTCCAGCGCGACGAGGTGGCGCGCCGTGATCGCGACGCGCCACACGCGGCGGCGCAGCCGCGCGAGCCGCCGGATGGTCAGGGCCGCGTGGAGCGTCAGAATCGCACCCGCCGCAAGCGGGACGGCTGCACCGAGGTGGAACCCAATCGCGACCACGGGGGCCACCACTGCCACGCCTCCCGTGACGACGCCGAACGCGACGAGCGCCTCACGGACCTTCCGCTGCGCGCGGACGAGCGCGATCGGGTCGTCGTGGATGGAACAGCTGGCAGACATCGGACACTGGGTCCGTGTGAGATTCCCAAGAAGGAAAGCGGTTCCGATGCGCCCGGGCCTCCGGTTTTCCCTGGGCCGTGCCCGGTAGACCCACCCGTGTTCCGCCTCGGTACCGATCCGGCAGAGCCGGGCAATCGAGGACACGGTCCGTACGGCTTGACCGCCTCGGCACCGAGGCGGGGGTGGCCGGATCAACGCTCGCGGGGACGCCCCCTCGGGCGCGCCGTGGGTCAGAAGCGGAACCGCCGCATGCTCCGCACCGACGGGCCTTGGCCGGACCCGTCGTTCGGGTCGGGCGAGGGAGTATCCGGTCGTGTCTGGGTGTCCGGCGAGGTGAACGGGAACGAGATGGGGCGCCGACGGGAGGGCGTCATCTCCTCGAACACCGATCCCGACCTGGTCGGGCCATCCGAGGAGCCGCCGTCGTCCGGTGCGGGCGCGTTCCAGTGGAGGGGCTGCGGCGGCGTGCGACGTTGCGATTGCCCGCGTTGGGGCGTCTCGGGCTGGTCCGTGTCCCAGAAATCGGCGTCTGGAGCAGGTTCCTGTTCGTTCAGCGATTCAATGGCGTTGGCCTCCGCGTCCTCTTCTGAGAGGGGAGGGGTGTCGTCCTCCTCGGGCATGGGAGAGCCTTCCACAGGGGCCGGTCGCACGAGCGGCGGGAAGAAGGTGCGCAAGATCTCCTCCGCTGCGTGTGCGTAGTCCAGGGCGCCACGGGAGAGAAAGCGGGTCTCCACGTCGAAGACCGTCTCGCCGCTGCGGGAGGCCGTCGCGAGGGCCGATGAGGTGCGGATGGGCGTCTCTAGGACGTGGGTCTCGTAGCGCGTCTGGAGATAGTCCGCGTACCGTGTGTGGCGGCTGAGGCGGCCGTCCACCTGCGTGAGGAGAAAGCGGGGCACCTGGAGGCCCGGGTTCAGCTTGCCCCGCACGAGGGCCGCCGTCTGCCACGTCTGCTCTGCGCCGACGACCGGCTGGTACTCGGGTGTGACAGGAATCACGACCGCGTCTGAGGCGACGAGGGCGTTCATGGTGTAGACCGAGACCGCCGCGGCCGTGTCCACCAGCACGAGGTCGTAGTCATGCCCCTGGAGCAACGTCTCGCGGAGCCAGAAAACGTCCGTGGGTCGAGTGAGGCGGCGCTGCTCCCGCGTCATCGCCATCGAGGCGCCCAGCACATCGAAGTGGCGAAGCGAGGTGACCGAGACCCCCCGCAGGTCTCCCGACGGATCGAGAAGAGCGAGCGAGGAGGCCTCGCGGGAGGGCTCCTTCACCCCAAGGGTCCGTGTGAGGAAGCCCTGCGGGTCCAGGTCGATGATGAGCACGCGGTGGCCCATGAGGCCGAACGCCGCTGCGAGGTTGACCGAGGAGGTCGTCTTTCCAGTCCCGCCCTTGTGGTTGCAGATGGTGAGGGTCGCCACGTATGAGCCCAGTCGAAGGGCGGCAAAGATAGGGGAAGGCCGGGCAGCGCTCGGCCGACACGCAAGGATGCGACCCGCGTGCGCGCGACCCCTCATTCGTGGACGCTCCCCGAAGCCGGAACGGAGGCATTCCGTTCTGGCGGGCTAACCCTCACAGCACACGACGAGTTGTGCATCCACGGCGGATGACCGATACCCCGAGCAGATCCGCCACGCTCCCATGATCTCGCGCCGCCGTGTCCGCCCATTCAGCTCGCTGGGGTGGTCCCTTGCTGGAGGTCTCGCCCTGTCGTTGAGTCTCCCTCCTGTCGGATTCTATCCCCTCGCGTGGGTTGCGCTCGTCCCGATCCTCGCCCGGTGGGCCAGCCGGAAGGCGTCGCTCAGTCTCGCGCGCGAGATCTATGCGGTGTTCTTGGTCGCCGCCGCCGCGACGGGATTCTGGGCGCTGCATCTGCCCAACGAGTTGCAGTCCGCGCTGGCGGGCCTGGCTCTTCTCCTCGTGCCGGTGCCCATCGCGCTGGCGTTCACCGCGGCCGCATGGATCCGTGAGCGGTACGGTCTCGGCTTCGGACTCGCGGCTCTCGCCGCGGATGTCCTCGCGGCCGAATTCCTCGTGCTGCACCTGCCCATCGGGACGCCCTGGACCCTGTTGGGACACACCCAGGCTCTCGCCCTGCCCTTCATCCAGACGGTCGAGATCGGAGGCGTGCTGCTTCTCTCGGCGTGGGTGCTCGCACTCAACGTCTCGGCGTTCCTCGCACTGGAGGCAGCGAGTCGCCGCGTGGGGTCCGCCTGGACCGACCGTGGGATCGCGGTGGCGTCGTTCGCGGCGCTTCTCGTCGTGCCTGCCCTCTACGGTACCCTCCGCACCAGCGGGGATGACGTGCCGCCCGGCCACATTGAGGTGGCCATCGTGCAACCCGACCTCGGTCCTGAGGAGTGGGCCGATCCCCTGGACGAGGCGCGAGTGAACCACCTCGCGAGGCTCTCGGACGCCTTGCTTGCGGACTGGATCGCGACGGAGACCGGCCCATCCCGGACGGGATACTCCACGACCGCGCCTCGACCGGATCTCATCATCTGGCCCCGCGCGTCGCTTCCGGTCTACGGAGACCTCGAACGAGAGCGCCGGATGTACGCCCGGCTCCACCAGTGGACGGAGCGCCGCCGCACCCCGCTGCTGACCGGAGCCTACACGGCAGCCAGTGATGAGGGACGGAGCGAGCCCGATTCCAGGTTCTACGCCCTCCCGATGAGCCAGTCGGCACAGTCAGCGCTGCTCTTCCACCCCTCGCG
>JBCCPW010000285.1:0-5282 GCA_039024735.1 Bacteroidota bacterium | reverse complement strand
CGCCTGGACCCGCACGCGGCCACCCACCTCGTCTTCGCCAACATCGCGACCGGCACGGGCGGCCTCCAGGCCGGCTACACCGGGCGGATCCGCGAGGCCGTCGGGAGGCTCGACCTGGACGCCGACGCCGTGGCCTCCACGCCGCGATACGTGCAGAACTTCTACGGCTTCGGCAACGACACGGACCTCGCCGCGCCAGACTCCGCGCGCGTCCGCCTCGCCCAGATTCGAGGCGACGCACTCTTCGGCGGGTCGCTCGGCCAGAGCCTCCGTCTCCGCCTCGGTCCGAGCGCCCGCTACGCCGACGTGGAACGCGACACCGCCGCCGTGGGCGTCCCCATCGTGCAACTCCCCGGCGATCCCTTCGCGCCCCAACTCCACACAGGGGCCGCCGGACGCCTCACCCTGGACCTCACCGACAGCGCCATCAACCCGCGCCAGGGCCTCGAGGTGGACCTCCACGGCGGCACGTTCGCCGGTCTCCTCGGCGAGGCCGAGGCGTACTCCCGCCTCGGTGGCGAGGTGCACGCCTTCGTCCCGTTCAGCATCGCCCCGCAGATGACCCTCGCGCTTCGCGTGGGGGCCGACCATCGCTTCGGCGAGGCCCCGTTCTACGACAGCGCCACGCTGGGCCAGACCACCAACCTGCGCGGGTTCCGCCGCGAACGGTTCACCGGCCAGACCGCCGCCTTCGGCAACGCCGAGGCGCGCGTCAAGCTGTTCGACCTCCGCACGTACGTGCTGCCCATCGAGATCGGGGTCCTCGGCTTCGGGGACGCCGGGCGCGTGTGGGGCGACGGCGAGACCGGGGGCCTCTTCGACGATCTCCACGTCGGCGTGGGTGGGGGGCTCTGGTTCGATGTCCTCGATTTCGCCGTGGTGAACCTGACGGTCGCGCACGGCGAGGAAACCCTCGTGACCTTCGGCGGCGGCTTCCAGTACTGACCTCCCCCGCCTCGGTGCACTCCGCCCTCCACCGAGGCGGCCCCATCCGGCTCTAGCTTCCCGCTCCCACCGCCGCGCTCCCCATGCCCGACGAGACGACGCCCCCACCCGACGGACCCGCAGGCGACGGCGCCTCCCCCGCCGACGAGATCGTGCCGATGACCGAGGTGGCGCCCGAGGCGGTGGACCCCGCCGCCGCGAAGGTCGTCCAGAAGAAAGTCAAGGAGAAGGCGACCAAGAAAGAGGTCCGCAACGCCTACGACGACCTCGGCACCAAGCGCGGCGTCGAGACGATGTTCCGCACGGCGTACCGGGTCAACATGGACCTGTCCTCGCTGGCAGATGCGAAGGCCAACATCATGATCTCGATCAACGGCCTCATCATCTCCATCCTCATCAGCGGCATCTCGTCCCGCATCGACTCCAACCCGTACCTCCTCATCCCGGCGACCATCTTCCTCGTCGGCTGCCTCGCGTCCATCATCTTCGCTGTGCTCGCGGCCCGGCCGCGCGTGCAGACCGAGACGGTGACACTCCAGCAGGTCCGCAACCGATCCGCCAATCTGCTCTTCTTCGGCAACTTCGCGCACCTCTCCCGGCACGAGTTCGTGGAGGGCATGCGCGAGCTGATGGTGGACTCTCGGGGGCTCTACGAGTCCATGATGCTGGATATCTACGGGGTCGGGTCGGTGCTTCAGAAGAAGTACACCCTGCTCCGCTGGTCGTACACCTTGTTTATGATCGCGCTGGTAACCGGCGTCCTCGGGTTCATCGCCGGGATGGTGTACGGGGCCGTCACGCCCGACGTGAACCCGACCTACACGACACCGGGCGCCGCTGCTCCCGCGACGGCTCTCCCCTCCGCCGCCGACCCGGGCGGCCTCCTCGGCAACTGACCCTGCGGTGAAAACGATCATCCTCTTCCGCCACGGCAAGTCGGACTGGGCGGCGGACTACGGCCACGACCACGAGCGCCCCCTCGCCGAGCGGGGACAGAAAGGCGCCCGCAAGATGGGCCGCTTCCTCGCGACGTCGGGCACGCCCCCGGACCACGCCATCACCTCCACCGCCACGCGCGCCCGCCAGACGCTCGCCATCGCGGCCGAGCACGGCGGCTGGACCGGCCAGGCGACGATCACCGAGTCGCTCTACGGCGCCACTCCGGACGATGTGCTGCGCGCGCTCCACACCACTCCCGAGGACGCGCAGACCGTCGTCGTGGTCGGCCACGAGCCGACGTTCTCACGGACCCTCTCGCGCCTCATCGGCGGCGGCGCCATCGAGGTGAAGACTGCCACGATGGCGCGCATCGACGTGGACGCGGCGCGATGGGGCGACGTGGCCTTCGGGCGCGGCGTCCTCGTGTGGTTGCTCTCGCCGGGATTCCTCCGCCCCAACCGGTACCGGAAGCTCCAGTCTGCCATCGCGGACGCGAAGGAGGCGGCGGAGACGGCCGCCGAGATCGTCACGCCGGATGAGCCGCCCGAGGCGGACACCCCCGCCTCGGGAGATTGACCGGAAAACGCTCGCCTCGGTGATTCCACGGACCGGGTCCGCCGATGCACCGAGGCGGGCCCGCTGGTCTACTCGTCCGTGTCGTCTGGCAGTTGGAACCGAACGGGGAGCACCATCTGGACCTTGACGACCTTGCCGCGCTGGCGCCCCGGCGTGAACTCAGAATCGCGCACAGCCGTGGTGGCAGCGCCACACAGCGTGTCGTCGGCATCCCCCGTGCAGTCCGCACGCGCAACACGCCCGTTTTCCTCCACGATGAACTGGACGTAGACGGTGCCTTCGATTCCTGCCTCGCGCGCCGAGGCGGGATAGGAGAGGCGAGCGGCGAGACCTTCCTGGCCGCCGATCAGCACGGGCGGCTCCTCCACGACGACGAACACTTCTGGAGCCTCCGGGCTCTCAAGAGCCGATCGCTCGGCGCGGCGCTCGCGAGCCCTCGCCACCGCCTGCTCTGCGGTAGTCCGTTGCTCGCTTGCGTTCTCTGGCACGAGGCCGATCCGCAGCCGCTCGCCCACCTGCGGCACGACGGTCAGCGGCTCGTAGCCGATGAACGTGATCCGCAGCTGCACCTCGCCGTCCGCGTCCACGCCGGTCAGCGTGAACCGCCCGTCTCGGTCGGTCGCCGCACCGAGGCGGGTCCCGAGGGCGAGCACGCTCGCACCCGCCAGCGGACGGCCGCTCATCGCGTCCACGATGCGCCCTTCGATCACGACGGTCTCGCTCTCAGCCTCCGCCATCGCGGCGGCCAGCGCGATGAGTGCATCGCCGATGGTGTCGTCGTCCAGCGTGTCGGCCGGAGCGACTGGAGGCGTGTCTGCTTCCGGCACCGAGGCGGTCTCGGCGGGATCGGTCACCCCCGCCTCGGTGGCGATGGCGGGCGGGGGCTTCGCGGCAAGGGTCGACGCAGCCTCGGCCGCGAGGAGATCGCGCGCCTGATGGGGGCCCACGGCGAGGATGGCCGTCGCCCCGATGGCGAGCAGGAACACACCCGCACCCATCGCGCGGGCTAGACGGCGGAGAGACCGAAGCCGGTTGGGGGACAAAGGAGAGCGATTCATGTCGGTGATGCGAGTGGTGAGAGAATCGGAGCCGGAGACCGCGCCGAGCGCGAGGGCGGGCGAGGGCAAGCGGGAGAAGGAGAGCAGCAACGAGGCGTAGTCGCGGCGGCGCTCGGGGTGACCGGCGAGCACCGCGGCATCGGTGGCGCGCTCGCGGTCGAGATCCACGCGTCGCGCGAGGGCCCCGACGAGCGGGTGCCAGCCGAAGAGAGCCGTCAGCACACGCTCGGCGACGCCTGCGGCGAAGTCGCCCCGGGCCACGTGCGCCACCTCGTGCGCGAGAACGAGCCGGAGCGCCTCGGGATCGTCCGATAGAGCAGCGGGGACGACGACGACCGGACGCCGCCAGCCGAACGTGAACGGCACGGTCGGGGCCTCGGTCGTCACGGCCCGGACCTCTCGCGCCACGCCCGCCGCGCGAGCCGCCGCCTCGGTTTCGCGCTGGACCGCCTCGGGCGCGACTCCAGCCGAGAGGTGACGCAGCGCCGCCCATCCGCTCGCGACACTCCCGAGGCGGACGAGGGCCATGCCACCCGCGAGCAACAGCACCACCCCAGCCACCACCGACCCAAGCGGCACCGACGCCGAGGCGACGGTTCCTGTCTCAGCCTCCACGAGAATCGTCGGGAGGACGAGCGTATCCAGTGCGGGGGGACGGAAGGCAGCCACCTGTTCGATGGCGGTCTCGGGGAGCAGGGCGGGCAACGCGACCGCCGCGACGATCCCCGCTGGGAGCGCCCACAGCATCGCGCGGCGCACGCCGAGCCCCACGAGCGGATGGCCCGGCCGCAACCGGAGGACCGCGTCCACGGCCAGTGCGGCCAGGGTCCAGGCGAGGACCGGAAGCCAGACCGCGGGAATGGCCCATCCGCCGAGGCCCACCAGAACGTCGAGGGCGCTACTCATCGTCAGAAGTGGACGGGGCTCCATCGAAGCCGTCGATGATCTGGCGGAGGCGCTCGCGGTCGGCCTCGGTCAGGTCGTCCTGGGCCACGAGGGTCTGCACGAGGCGGGCCGGGTCGCCGCCGAAGACCTTGTCCAGGATCCCGGAGAGGACCGAACCCTGAACCTCCTCGGGCCGCCGCTTGGCCTCGTAGACATAGCTCTGGCCGTCGCGCTCGAAGGCGAGGTAGCCCTTGTCAGCGAGGTTCTTCATGACGGTCATGACCGTCGTGTAGGCGATGCGCCGCTCGTCGCGGATGCGGTCGTGGACCTCGCGGACGGTGGCACGGCCGAGGGCCCAGACATGGCGGAGCACTTCCATTTCGGTGCCACCGAGGGGGGTGAGGGGATTGCGCATGGGAGTCGTTCGGATGCGGCCACATCGTACGATTCGAATCGTACGATGTCAACCCGAGACCCTCGTCCCGCCGAAAGGTTGCTCGGCGCCACCAACTTTACTCGTCCCGACCTCCCTCTCCCGCCTCGGGACCGAGGCGGATGTCAGCCTGCGCCGTCGCCACCTTGGGCGTGATCTCGAAGTGGCTCCCGTCGCCCGGGGTTGCGCCGCGAGCCTTCTCTCGGGCCTTCTCCAGGCGGGCGTAGCGCTTCTGGAACTGTCCCTGGGCGTGCATCATGAAGTGCTCCACGGTCACGCCGAAGGGGATGTCGTCGCCGTAGGGCGCGAGCATCTCCGCCACGACCTGCATCGCGCCCATGAGCAGCCCGTTCATCCGCATCTGCACGAGGTCCCAGATGGGATCGCCATGTTCTTCGATCAGGCTGGAGAGCAAGTGGATGCCGTAGCCCACGTGGCGGCTCTCG
>JBCCPW010000284.1:0-5286 GCA_039024735.1 Bacteroidota bacterium | reverse complement strand
TCCTCACGTCGTCCGCGTCGCGCGCGCAGGTCGTCACGCCCAATCTCGACGCCCGCAACGGCGTCGTCCACGTCATCGACGCCGTTCTCCTCTGACCCCGCTCTTCTGATGTCTGCTCCCGTTCACGTCCTCCTCGGTGGTTCCGGTGGCATCGGGTCCGCGCTGGCCCGTCGCCTTCGCCAGTCCGGCGCCACCGTCGTCCTCGGTGCGCGCGATGCGCAAAAGCTTTCCGCGCTCGCGGGCGAGATCGGCGCCGAGGCGTTCACTCTCGATGCCACCGACTTCGGCCAGGTGGACGCTCTCGTCAAAGGCGCCGCCGAGCGCCACGGTCGCGTGGATGGCGTCGCCAACCTCGTGGGCTCCATCGACCTGAAGCCCGCTCACGCGATGAAGGTGGAGGCGTTCGAGGAGGTGCTGCGGCTCAATCTCCACACAGCGTTCTTCGCCGTGAAGGCCGCTGCGAACGTGATGCCGAAGAATCCCGAGCCGAAAGGCGGCGCGGTGGTCCTGATGTCCAGCGTCGCGGGGCGGTACGGGCTCGCGAACCACGAGGCGGTGGCCGCCGCGAAGGCAGGTGTGGAAGGGCTCGTGCGGGCGGCAGCGGCGAGCTACGCCTCGCGCGGGATCCGCGTCAATGCCGTGGCGCCCGGCCTCGTCCGCACCCCGCTGGCGGGACGCCTGGTGGCGAGCGAGCAAGCCGTGGAGGCGTCCGCGTCGATGCACCCGCTCGGACGCATCGGGGAGCCGGAGGACCTCGTCGGGGCGCTCGCGCTGCTGCTCGACCGCGAGGCCTCAAGCTGGATCACCGGAGAGACGATCTCGGTGGACGGCGGCTTCGCGCACGCCCGGCCTCGGTAGGAAGGGAAGGTGCCCGTGGCAGGGCCCGTTCCGGAGTAGCCATCTGGCTCTCCGCCTCGGTGATGGGCCGCCCCGCCTCGGCACCGAGGCGGGAACGGGTGCAGCGCGTATCGGACCCGATCTGCCCGGTCTTTCCACCTCGGTACCGAGGCGGAACGGAGCCGGTCAGCCACCCGCCATCTCGTCGCCGAGTTGGTTCCAGAGGTAGCTGTAGATCGTCGCCCACATGGTGGCCTGCTGCGCCGGTGTGACGCCGGAGCCGTGCCCGCCCTCGGTGTTCTCGAAATAGAAGACCGGCGCGCCCATCGCCTCCATCTTCGCGGCCATCTTGCGCGCGTGGCCGGGGTGGACGCGGTCGTCGCGGGTGGTCGTGGTGAAGAGCGGGCGGGGGTAGTCCGCGTCTGCGCTCAGGTTGTGGTAGGGCGAGTACTCGGAGATGAACGCCCAGTCCTCCGGGTTGTCCGGGTCGCCATACTCCGCCACCCAGGAGGCGCCCGCGAGGAGCAGGTGGTAGCGCTGCATGTCCAGCAGCGGAACCGAGATCACGACGGCGTCGAAGAGATCGGGACGCTGGGTCATGGCGGCGCCCGTGAGGAGGCCGCCGTTGGATCCACCCCGGATGCCGAGGTGGTCCGGTGAGGTGATGCCTCGCGCGATGAGGTCTTCCGCGACGGCGAGGAAGTCATCGAAGGCGCGCTGTCGGTTCTCGCGCTGCGCGGAGCGGTGCCACTCCGGGCCGAACTCGCCGCCGCCTCGGATGGTGGCGAGGACGTAGACGCCGCCGCGCTCCAGCCACGCCTTGCCGCTGAGGCCGCTGTAGGAGGGCGTCAGGGAGACCTCGAAGCCGCCGTAGCCGTAGAGTTGCGTCGGATTGGAGCCGTCCATCGCGATGTCCTCGCGGTGGACCACGAAGTAGGGAACGCGGGTGCCGTCGGCGGAGGTGGCCTCCAGTTGCTGGACCGTCAGGCCCTCGGCGTCGAACATCGCGGGGAGGCGCGTGACTTCCTGGATGGAGCCGTCCGCGTTCGCGAGGTAGAGCGTGGTGGGTTGCAGGAAGGAGCTGTAGGTGAAGAAGAACCGGTCCTCGGTCGGGCTGGAGGTGGTCACATTTACGCTCCCGAGGGTGGGCGCCTCGACGCGCTCGCCGACCCACTCGGAGCCGTCGTGGCGGAAGCGGTGGAGTTCGCCGTTGACGTTGTCGAGGAGCGAGACGAGGATCGCGCTCTGGGTGCTGGTGGTGTACTGGATGGTCTGGCGCTCGTTGGGCGCGAGGACGGTGTCGAAGTCACGCACGCCGCCGAGGAACGCCTCGTACTCGATGGCGAGGAGCGTCCCGGCGCCGTACGTCGCGCCTCCGACCTCCCAGTCGGTGCGGAGGTAGAGCGTCAGGTGGTCACCCACGAGGCCGGGGTCGGCGTCCATGGGCACATCGAGGCGGACGAACTCGCCCTCGTGGAGGACGTGCGTGGAGCCCTCGAAGAAGCTCGGCCGGTGGAAGAAAGCGGGCACGATCTCATCGCCCCGGCGGATGGAGCCCGCCCACGTGCCCACGTCTGTCGCGTCGCCCTCGAAGACCGTCGTGGCCTCCGCGAGCGGCGTTCCGCGCTGCCAGCGCTGAATCACGCGCGGGTAGCCGGACTCTGTCATCGAGCCTTCGCCGATGTTCGTCCCGACGAGCAGTTCGTCCTCGTTCATCCACACTGCGCCGCCCTTGGACTCCAGCAGGAAGAACCCGCCGTCCACAAACGTCTTGGTGGTGAGATCGAACTCGCGGATCTCGACGGCATCCGCGCCGCCGCGCGAGAGGCGGACGAGGCAGCGCTCATAAGCGGGCGTCAGGCAGGTCGCGCCTTTCCAGGCCCAGTTCTCGTCCTCCGCCTCGTTGAGCGCGTCGATGCTGAGAAGCGTCTCCCACTCGGGATCGCCGCCGAGGTAGCTCTCGAAGGTGGTGCGGCGCCAGAGGCCGCGCTCGTTGTCCTCGTCCGTCCAGAAGTTGACGAGGTGGTCGCCCATGATGCTGGGGTACGCGATGCGCTCGTCCGAGGTCAGGACCGCCAGCGCGTCGGCGTAGAGGTCGTCGTAGGCGGGGTGGGCTTGGAGGGCCTCCAGCGTGGAGGCGTTGCGGGACTCGACCCACTCCATCGCGCGCTCGCCCTCCACGTCTTCGAGCCAGAGGAACTCGTCGGCTGGCTGGGCGGAGGCGAGGGCAGGGGCGAGGGCGGCGAGCACGAACAGGCGGCGCATGGAACGTGGGGTGGAGGACAAGGGCAGAAACTAGGGCTCGTGGTGGCCTGGCTATTCCCGCCTCGGCACCGAGGCGGGAGAGGGGCGCAGGGGGCTCGGGCGCCAGCCGGTGGAGGGAGGCGGCCGCGAAGCGGACGGAGGGTGTCCCTGGGCTCTGGCTCGGCACCGAGGCGGGCCCGGTCGGAGCGAGGCGTCGGCTCAGTACGCGGGCGCCTTCGGTGCGGCCTTTTTCTCGATGAAGGCGAGGATCGTCCCGGCCACGTCCAGGCCCGTCGCGTTCTCGATGCCCTCCAGACCGGGTGAGGAGTTGACCTCCAAGACGAGCGGCCCGCGCTCGCTCCGCAGCACGTCCACCCCGCCGACTCGCAGCCCGAGCGCCTTGCACGCGTCGACGGCCGCCTTGCGTTCAGCGGGCGTGATCTTCGTGACGCTCGCGCTCCCGCCTCGGTGGAGGTTGCTGCGGAATTCGCCCTCGGCACCCTGGCGCACCATGCTCGCCACCACGCGGTCGCCCACCACGAGCAGGCGCACGTCGGCGCCGCCCGCCTCCTGGATGAACTCCTGCACGAGCAGGTAGGCCTTCATTCCGCGAAAGGCCTGGATGACGCTCTCGGCGGCTTTCGTCGTCTCGCAGAGCACCACCCCCACGCCCTGGGTGCCCTCCAGCAGTTTCACGATAACGGGCGGCCCACCGACCGCGCGGATCAGATCGTCGGCGGAGTCTGGGTGATGGGCGAAAGCCGTGCGCGGGAGTCCGATGCCTTTGCGTGCCAACAGCTGGTGGCTGCGGAGCTTGTCGCGCGAGCGCTGGATGCCGACGCTTCCGTTGAGGCACCATGCGCCGGTCGCCTCAAACTGGCGCACGACCGCGAGGCCGTAGAAGGTGATGCTTGCGCCGATGCGTGGGATGACGGCGTCGAACCGATCCAGGCACGCGCCTTCGTAGTGCACCTCGGGGCCTTCGGGCGTGAGGTGCGAGGTGCACTTGAGCGTGTCTGAGGACGTGGAGGTCGTGCCCTCTCGCCTCGGCGGCCTCGATGAGCCGCTGGGACGAGTAGAGGTCCGCGTTCCGCGTCAGGAGGGCGATGCGCATGAGCCAGGGAGAAAAACGCGCTGGAACGTAGCGCGCCTCACGTCTCCCGAGACTCCCCCTCCAACTCGTCGCGCAGGGTGGCCTCCACGCCCGTCGTGATGAGGTCCCAGTCGGCGGCTGGGTGCTTCGTCACCGTCAGCCAGTTCTCGATGATGAGCAGGCTCTCCACGCCCCGGATCCGAAACAGGGCCGAGGCGAGGGCGTGGCTCTCGGCCTCTCGCGAGGAATGGAAGGCCAACTGCCGCGCCTCCGTTAGCGTCACGCCTTCCACGTCGAAGCGGAGGCTGTTGGGGTTGGGCGTCGGGCGGGTTCGGATCGTCATCGAGGCGGGCGAGGGGACGCCCGCGTGAACGGGCCGGGTGATCTCCGTTGTTCCGCGAACTCTCGCGCCGGGAGCGGGGTAGAGTCGTTTCTTTCGGTCCCGTCTGTCTCTCCCCTCGCCGATGTCCTCCGGCCCTTCTCGCGACCTGCCTTCGGCACTGGATCCGCCGTCCGCCTCGGTGCCCGAGGGCCGTTCGTTGCCCCCGCACCGAAACAAGCTCGAGCGCGTGGGAGACCACGTCGCCGCGATCTCTGCCGATCTGCAGGAGTACGTCGAGCTTCGCATCGCGCTGGCGAAGGCGGAGGTCAACGAGAAGAAAGAGGAACTCATAACGCAGGCCCAGAAGAAGGCCAAGCCCATCGGGTTCTATGTGGCGGGCGGGTTCTTCGGGCTGTACCTGCTGGGCTTCACCTTCGCGCTGATCGCGGCCGGGTTCGCATGGATCTTCGGCGCGTCGGAGATCTTCCCGCCTGCGTTCTTCGGCATCCTCGTCGCGTGGGGCCTCCTCCTCCTCCTGACGGTGGTGCCGATTCTCATCGGTCGGCGTCTCCAGACGAAGAACGAGATCGAGGCCACCCTCAAGGCTACTGAGGTCCCCGCCGACTCCTCGCGCCCGACCCGCGCCCAGATCCAGGACCAGGAGCGCACCCACGCCCGGCAGAGCGCCGTGTAGACCCATGCCGAACGTTTCCCTCTCCAGTCCTGCCACCCCGGTCCTCCAGCCGCAGGAATCGCTCGATGGCCTCTCCGCCGCGGACCTGAAGTCCCG
>JBCCPW010000283.1:0-5290 GCA_039024735.1 Bacteroidota bacterium | reverse complement strand
GTTCCGCGAGGCGACCCTCTACCCCGACTTCACCGAGACGGGCCTCCTCCTCGATCTCGACGCCGGAACGGTCATCGTGCCCGACTCCCTCTCGTGGTACCGATTCATCGCGCGGGACACCGTGGCGGCAATGCTCCACGGCTTGCTCGACTTCGCGCGAGATGCCGACTTCGCGGGGTTTCGCGAGCGGCACGCGGCGGACTACGCCGAGTGGGAAGCCGAGGCGGCGCGATCGCTTCGCGAAGGCGACGACTTGCAACGGCTCGATGCCTTCTTCCGGTACGGGGACGAGCGAGCGCGGCCGGACGTGCTCGTCATCCTGGAGCCGCTCAACGGATGGGGCGCCCATGCCATCACAGCGGCGCCGCTGCTGGAGCCGGTCGGTGGCGCCGGGACGGTGGTGTACCAGATCGGATCGTCCTGGGCGCAGCCTCGCTTTCCCGACACGCGGCTCTCCTTCGCGCGAGACGATGGCTCGCTCGCCTGGCACGAGGCCAGCCACGTCTACCTCAACACCGTCCTTCGTGTGACGAGGGACGAGATCGACGCCCTCGCGCACCTGTTCGACGCCGAGAACGAAGCGCTCCAGCGGCAGAACGTGACCACGTGGACCTACGCCTTCGAGGAAAACCTCGTCCGCGCGATTGTGGTGGTGCTGACCCGGCAGGTGTCCGGAGACGAGCGGGTCCGGCGAATGGTGGAGCGGGAGATCGCGAACGGCTTCGTCCATGTGGGGACGATGGCCGCTCTCATCGAAGAGGAGTACGTCGGGACAGACCGCCACGCGACGTTCGATGCGTTCCTGCCCCGCGTCTTCGAGGTGCTCGGGACGCTCCCGTAGGCCCGCCGCCTCGATGACGGCACCGAGGCGGGCAGACGAGCCAAGAGGAAACCGCCGGAGGCCGCAGCGGGCCTCCGGCGGTGGGCTGGGAGAGGGAATCCGCTCCCAGCTACTCGTCCGGCCCCCCTACAGGCCGAACCAGTAGATCGTCTCGACGGGTGTCGATCACGCCCCCCGCCGAGGGGCCAGGGAAGGCCCGCGAGCGAGGGCGTGTGTGCCGTCGGGACGAGGACAACGCCGCCTCGTTTGCTCCTCGTGCTAAAAAAATCGCACGGTGAAACGAGGCGGCGCAGCGGCGGGGCAGAGCGCTCCGTCTGACGGTCTCACCCGGCCTGTGCGTGTGGCCGTCTGTTCGTCGGCGTCAACGAAAACGGGGCCCGCTGGTGGCAGGCCCCGTCAGGACGTGAAGGCGAGTCAGTCGGTCAGTTGCCCCCGCGTCGGCTGCTGCGGCCCGTGGACCGGCTGCCGGACGACCTCGAGGGCCGACTCGCGCGGCTGGACGACCGCGACGGCTGACTGGCACGGCTCGACGACCGGGACGGGCGATCCGCGCGGCTCGATGAGGACCGAGCCGCGCGGTTCGCTCGGCTGGATGAGCGCGACGGCTGTGACGCACGCTCATTGCCCCCGCGACGGGCGGGCCGACTGCTCTCGCGCCGAGGCGGCGGTGCCGGGCGACTCTCGCGCCGAGCCGGGGGAGCGGGGCGCGATTCCGTTCGGGGCGCAGGCGCCGTGCGGCGCGGCGGTGGGCTGGAGCGCTCGGTCCGCCTCGGTGGGGGGCTCGGGCGAGACGCGGGCTCCGTGCGACGCGGCTCCGCTCGGCGTGGCGTGGTCTGCCGAGGCTCCACGCGCTGGGGCTCCGCCCGGCGTGGCTCGGTCCGCCGAGGCGGGACGGGCTCGGCTCGGGGCGTGCGCCGAGGCGGTGCCGACCGAGGCGTGCGGGTCGGTGCTGGGCTCGTGCGAGGCGTCTCGGCGGGTGCCTCCTGACGGGTGCGCGGGGACCGGGTGGCCTCCGTGCGTGGCGTCCGGGTCTCCTCAGCTTGCGGAGTGACGCGCGGGGACTCCGCCGTGCGGGGCGTGCGTGTCACCGGGGCACTGGCCGATGGAGTGCGCGGCGAGCCGATCGTCGGATCCGCCGTGCGGATCGGAGACGTCTCCTCGGGCGTCACGCGACGCGTGATGCGCGGGTCGCGAGGATCGCGCGTGGGGTTCACGTGATCCGCCGGGACACGGACGCGCGTCGGCGTGCCGAGGCCGATGTCGCGGGCCGCGGGCACTCGCGTCGCGCGGGGGGCCTGCGCGATGCCGCCCCGGACAGGGCCGCGCGCGCCGTCGTCGTAGCCCCGGCGGTCCCGGTCGCGCCAGCGGCCGTCATCGTAGCGCCACGGGCGGCGGTAGCGGTAGCGACCGTCGTGGTAGCCGTCCCAGTAGCCGTTCGCGTAGCCGTGCCGGTAGCCTCCGAATCCAAACCCGAACCCGACGTGGACACCGCCACCGTACCAGAAGGAATCGTAGAAGAACGGATCGTGCCAGAAGGGGCTGTACCAACCGGCGTACGCGAAGGGCGCGCCGAAGCAGCGGAAGCGCCCGTAGCCGCCGTGGAACCCGATGTAGCGAGAGCGGCACCAACCGTATTGGAGGTACGGGCTGTAGCTCAGGTACGGATCGTAGAAGCTGTAGGGGGACGCGTAGAGGAAGGGATCGTCGTAGTGGTAGTAGTCGGCGGCGTAGGCGGAGTACTCGGCGGTCTCGTCGTAGATGGAGGTCCCGGCCTCGTCGTAGTAGTAGGTGCCGTCGTCGTCGTAGTAGTAGCGCGAGACGGTGATGTCATCCAGCGCCGCGTCGGTCGTGTCGTTCTCCCACGGGAGGCGATCCAGGGGCTCCGCGTCCGCAATGGCAGCCGGATCCCCGAAGGGGTCGCCGTCCAGCGAGTCCGCCTCGGCGTCCATCACCGCCGTCACGCCGATCCGAGGTGCGACGGACGAGCGGGTGGCCGTGCCCGCCTCGGTGGGGGCTGAGGCGGTGGCCTCGGGCTGGTCAGCGGGGCGGACCTCCAGATCGGCGGGCTGGGCCGCGCGCTGGCTAGAGGAGCAGCCCACCAGCGCGAGGGCGAGGGCTGCGAGTGGGAGGAAGCGGAGACGGGAGGTCATCGCAGGAAGGGGATCGAGCGGCATGAAGGCCGCGCTAGGTCGGGCGCCGGGGACGGCGAGGCGGGAAGGGAGCCCTCTATCTTTGAGGCTCGTCTTCGCGTGCCGCCTCTCGCGCGCGCGAGGTAACGCCGACGCGGAAGATTCCGCATCCCAGCATAACGCCTCACCCGCCTCTTCGTTCACCCCGCCCCATGGCCCAGCGCATCACCCCCCGAGAGCAGGACTACGCGCAGTGGTACCAAGATGTCATTCGCGAAGCAAAGCTCGCTGAGACCTCGCCCGTCCGTGGCTCCATGGTGTTGCCGCCCAACGGCTACGAGCTGTGGGAGAACATGCAGCGCGGCCTCGATGGGCTCTTCAAAGCCACCGGGCATCGCAACGCCTACTTCCCGCTCTTCATCCCGAAGAGCTTCCTCGCGCGCGAGGCGGAGCACGTCGAAGGCTTCGCGAAGGAGTGCGCCGTGGTCACGCACTACCGGCTGAAAGAAGCCGACGGCGACCTGATCGTGGACCCCGATGCAGAGCTAGAGGAGCCGCTCGTCGTCCGGCCCACCTCGGAGACCATCATCTGGGACACGTACTCGAAGTGGATCCAGTCCTGGCGCGATCTCCCGATTCTCATCAACCAGTGGGCGAACGTCGTCCGGTGGGAGATGCGGACGCGGCTCTTCCTCCGCACCGCCGAGTTCCTCTGGCAGGAGGGCCACACGGCCCACGCCACCGAGGCGGAGGCCGTCGCGGAGACGCGCCAGATGCTCGACGTGTACGCGCAGTTCGCCGAGAAATGGATGGCGATGCCGGTCGTCAAGGGCGTCAAGACCGCCTCGGAGCGGTTCCCGGGCGCGGTGGACACGTACTGCATCGAGGCGCTGATGCAGGACGGGAAGGCGCTCCAGGCCGGGACGAGCCACTTCCTCGGGCAGAACTTCGCGAAGGCGTTCGACTGCACGTTCCAGAACAAAGACAACGAGGCCGAGCACGTCTGGGCCACCTCGTGGGGCGTCAGCACGCGGCTCATCGGGGCGCTCATCATGACACACTCGGACGACCGAGGGCTCGTCCTCCCGCCTCGCCTCGCGCCGATCCAGGTCGCCATCGTGCCGATCCTGAAGAAGAACGGCGACAACGAGGCGGTCCTCGGTGCCGCCCGCGACCTGCGCGATGCGCTCACCGAGGCGGGCGTCCGCGTCCTCCTGGACGACCGCGACCAGTACCGCCCGGGCTGGAAGTTTGCCCAGTACGAGGTGGAGGGTGTGCCGGTCCGTCTCGCCATCGGCCCGCGCGACGTGGAGAACGGCACGGCCGAGATGGCCCGGCGCGACACGGGCGAGAAGCAGTCCGTCCGCCTCGGTGATCTCGTCGGGACAGTCCGCGAGACGCTGGACACGATCCAGTCGGATCTCTTCCAGGCGGCGCGGGAGCGTCGGGAGGCGGGCACGCACGTCGTGGACACCTACGACCGACTGAAGGAGGTCGTGGAGGCCGGGGGCTTCGCGCTCGCCCACTGGGACGGCACGGCCGAGACGGAGGCGCGCGTCAAGGAGGAGACCAAGGCGACCATCCGCTGTCTCCCGTTCCCGGACCAGTTCCCCGGTGTGGACACCGAGGCGCCCGGCACCGACCCGGTCTCCGGCCAGCCTGCCGCGAGCCGCGTCGTCTACGCAAAGGCGTACTAGGGTGGGGTTCCGAGTTCCGGGTTCCGAGTTCCGAGTTCCCTCGAACTCACCTGCGGAGTCCCCTCTCCCCCTGGGAGAGGGACAGGGTGAGGGGGCTTCCATTCTCCGCCTCGGTGCATTCACGGAGACACCGAGGCGGGTGGACTCATGAGCGCCGTGTCTCCCGCCTCGCGCGAGACGCGGCCCCGCGCGGAGCGGCTGGCCGACGCGCTCTCGTACCTCCTCAACCCGCTGGCCTTCCCGCCGGTCGCGTTCGCGCTCGTCTCGTGGCACTTCGGAGCGGGTGCCACCGAGGTGGCCGGGGTGGTTGGCGTCTCCCTCGCGACGTTCGCAGTGATTCCGCTGCTGGCGCTGCTCTGGATGGTGCGCGACGGTCGCGCGGCGAGCCTGGAGGTCCGGGACAAGTCCCGCCGGACCCTGCCCATGCTCGTCTGTGTGGGCTCGTACGCGGCCGGGATCGTGCTGCTCGGCGCGACGGTCTCGACGGCCCGCGATGTGCTCGTCGCGTTCGCGTCGATCTACCCGGTCAACACGCTGATTCTGCTCGGCATCACGCGCTGGTGGAAGATCTCGATCCACATGGCCGGGCTGGCGGCGTTCGTGAGCGGTCTGCTGTTCGTGTG